>NZ_JBEPBF010000108.1:0-35151 GCF_040298985.1 Streptomyces sp. NPDC001093
CACGACGTGCACACGCCCAAGAAAACCCAGCCAGCAAAACGACCAAAGAAGAAGACGACCACCCCGAAGCCCCGCCGCACAGGTTAAAGATCAAGATAGGACTTGAACCGGTCCTCGCGTGGCGCCGTGGACCTTGGCGGGGAGCGCCAGCACGATCGAGCTCCCCGTTCGTCACCGCTTCCGCAACGCGAGGAGACTCCGTGGCCACCGAGACACCACCCCCCGCCACACCAGGGGCCCCACTTCCCACCACCGAGGAGTTCGCCGAGGTGCAGCAGAGCGCGGAGTTCGGTGAACTGCGCCGCGCCCACCGCTCGTTCGCCTTCCCGCTGGCCGTCGCCTTCACCGGCTGGTACCTGCTGTACGTGCTGCTCTCCAACTACGCGGGCGGCTTCATGGGCACCAAGGTGGCCGGCAACGTCAACGTGGCCCTCGTCCTGGGCCTCGCCCAGTTCCTCACCACCTTCCTCATCGCCTGGTGGTACGCACGGCACGCCGCCACCGAGCTCGACCCCAAGGCCGAGGCCATCAAGTCCCGGATGGAGGGCGGCGCATGAGCCCCGCGATCACGCTGGCCGCGGGCGAGGCGAGCGACCACCGGACGCTGATCACCACCCTGTTCACGGTGTTCGTCGCCGCGACCCTCGTCATCACCGTCTGGGCCGGCCGCCAGACGAAGAACGCCGCCGACTTCTACGCCGGCGGACGCCAGTTCACCGGCTTCCAGAACGGCCTCGCCGTCTCGGGCGACTACATGTCCGCCGCGTCCTTCCTCGGCATCGCCGGCGCCATCGCCCTGTTCGGCTACGACGGCTTCCTGTACTCCATCGGCTTCCTCGTCGCCTGGCTCGTCGCCCTGCTCCTGGTCGCCGAACCCCTGCGCAACTCCGGCCGCTACACCATGGGCGACGTCCTGGCCTACCGCATGCGCCAGCGCCCGGTCCGCACGGCCGCCGGCACCTCCACGATCGTGGTCTCGATCTTCTACCTGCTGGCCCAGATGGCGGGCGCGGGCGTCCTCGTCTCGCTCCTGCTCGGCATCACCAGCGACGGCGGCAAGATCGGCATCGTCGCCCTGGTCGGCCTCCTGATGATCGTCTACGTCACCATCGGCGGCATGAAGGGCACCACCTGGGTCCAGATGGTCAAGGCGGTCCTGCTGATCGCCGGCGCCCTGCTGCTGACCTTCCTGGTCCTGCTGAAGTTCCACTTCAACATCTCCGATCTGCTCGGCCGGGCCGCCGACAACAGCGGCAAGGGCTCGGCGTTCCTGGAGCCGGGCCTGAAGTACGGCGCCACCGGCACCACCAAGCTGGACTTCATCTCGCTCGGCATCGCCCTGGTCCTCGGCACCGCGGGCCTGCCGCACATCCTGATCCGCTTCTACACCGTGCCGACCGCCAAGGCCGCCCGTAAGTCGGTCATCTGGGCGATCGGCCTGATCGGCGCCTTCTACCTGATGACCCTCGCCCTGGGCTTCGGCGCCGCCGCACTGATCAAACCCGGCGAGATCATCGCCTCCAACAAGGCGGGCAACACCGCGGCACCCCTCCTGGCGCTGCATCTGGGCGGCGTCGACTCCAACTGGGGCGCCATCCTGCTCGCCACCATCTCCGCCGTCGCCTTCGCCACGATCCTGGCGGTCGTCGCGGGCCTCACCCTGGCCTCGTCGTCCTCCTTCGCCCACGACATCTACGCCAACGTCATCAAGAAGGGGCAGGCCACCGAGAAGCAGGAGGTCGGCGCGGCCCGCTGGGCCACCGTCGGCATCGGCGCGGTCTCGATCGTCCTCGGCGCCCTCGCCCGCGACCTGAACGTGGCCGGCCTGGTCGCCCTCGCCTTCGCGGTCGCGGCCTCCGCCAACCTGCCGACCATCCTGTACAGCCTGTTCTGGAAGCGGTTCACCACCTCGGGCGCCCTGTGGTCGATCTACGGCGGCCTGGTCACCGCGGTCGGCCTGGTGCTGTTCTCCCCCGTGGTCTCCGGCAGCCCCGCCTCGATGTTCCCCGACGCCGACTTCCACTGGTTCCCGCTGGAGAACCCCGGCATCATCTCCATCCCCGTCGGATTCCTGCTCGGCGTCGTGGGCACCCTGCTCTCCAAGGAGGTCCCGGACGCCGGCAAGTACGCCGAACTGGAGGTGCGGTCCCTGACCGGCACCGGGGCACACTGACGTTCGTACGACGGCCGCGTCGTGCGGGGACTGTACGGTCCTACGACGCGGCCGCGCCGTACCTCGTCGGATCGGGCCGCTGCCGTTGTCAGTGGTGTCACGTAGGCTCTCAGTGACGCGGAACAAGTGCTCCGGGATCGAGGGAGGGGGCCCACGTGCTCATCGACACCTACGGCCGGGTGGCCACCGACCTGAGGGTCTCGCTGACCGACCGCTGCAACCTGCGCTGCACGTACTGCATGCCCGAGGAGGGCCTGCAGTGGCTGGCCAAGCCCGACCTGCTCACCGACGACGAGATCGTCCGCCTCGTCGACGTCGCCGTGCGCAAGCTCGGCATCGAGGAGGTCCGCTTCACCGGCGGTGAGCCCCTGCTGCGCCCCGGCCTGGTCGGCATCGTCGAGCGCGTCGCGGCCCTTGCCCCCCGCCCGCAGATGTCCCTGACCACCAACGGCATCGGCCTCAAGCGCACCGCGACCGCGCTGAGGGCGGCAGGCCTGGACCGGGTCAACGTCTCCCTGGACACCCTCCGCCCCGACGTCTTCAAGACCCTGACCCGCCGCGACCGCCACAAGGACGTCCTCGAAGGCCTCGAGGCCGCCCGCGAGGCCGGCCTGACCCCCGTCAAGGTCAACTCGGTCCTGATGCCGGGCCTGAACGACGACGAGGCCCCCGACCTGCTGGCCTGGGCCGTGGAGCAGGACTACGAACTGCGGTTCATCGAGCAGATGCCGCTGGACGCCCAGCACGGCTGGAAGCGCGAGGGCATGGTCACCGCCGGGGACATCCTGGCCTCCCTGCGCACCCGCTTCGACCTCACCCCCGAGGGCGCCGGCACGCGCGGCTCGGCCCCGGCGGAGCGCTGGCTGGTGAACGGCGGCCCGCACCGGGTCGGCGTCATCGCCTCGGTCACCCGCCCCTTCTGCGCGGCCTGCGACCGCACCCGCCTCACGGCCGACGGGCAGATACGGACCTGTCTGTTCGCCACCGAGGAAACCGACCTCCGCGCGGCCCTGCGCTCCGGCGCCCCGGACGAGGAGATCGCCCGCATCTGGAAGCTGGCGATGTGGGGCAAGAAGGCGGGAGCGGGCCTGGACGACCCTTCGTTCGTGCAGCCGGAGCGGCCGATGTCGGCGATCGGCGGCTAGGCCCCTTCGGGATCCTGCCAGTCGGCGAACTTCACGACGTCCTTCAGGAAACCCCGTACCCCGAGGAACTGCGAAAGATGCTCGCGATGTTCCTCGCAGGCGAGCCACGTCTTGCGCCGTTCCGGCGTGTGGATCTTCGGGTTGTTCCACGCCAGCACCCACACGGCAGCGGCACGGCAGCCCTTGGCGGAGCAGATCGGCGTCTCGTCACTCACAGGTTCGTCTCGGGTTCGTCGTACAGAAAGGGCCCGAACAAGGCGACGCCGAGCAGCCACGGGGGGAGCTGCCCGGCGTCGGTCTGTCGCTCCGACGGGGGATGCGGAGCGCGTACGCAGTATGTCACGGTTACCCCGTCGCCCGGCACTGGAACTACACGATTGATCTGAGCTTTTCTTGAGTTTGACGGGCGACGGCATTCCGCTTCCCGCGTACCCGTCGTGCTCACGCGGGGCCGGTCCGCTCACCACGCGCGCCCGTCGGATGAGCCGCCGCGCCCTTGGGAACGGATTCCGCCTCTGCCTCCTCCGCCTGCGGCGGGGTGATCATCGGCCGCGTCGGCGCGGTGATGAACGTCGAGGGCAGGGACGGCGGCCGCTCCCGGCCCGCGTTCGCGATCACCACGGCGATATACGGAAGCAGCGCTCCGGCGACGAGCGCCACCATGGCGACGTACCGCTCGACGTTCCACAGGGAGACCGCGAGGATCACCGACACCGTGCGGATCGTCATCGAGATGACGTACCTCCGCTGCCGGCCCCGCACGTCCTCGGCGAGTCCCGTCCGGGCCCCGGTGATCCGGAACACCTGGGCGCTGCCGCCGTGCTGTTTCCGCATCACATTCCACCATCCGCCCGCTTCGGCTCTCCCCGACCTTCTTACGTTACGCCGCGGCTGCGCCGCCCACGAGACCGGGTCGCCCGCTGCCTGCGGTGACGCCACCGGCCGTGCCGCGCACGGGGGAACCCGACATGCGCCGTACGGCCCGCCCACCCAGACTGGCCGTAATGCTCACGTCGAGCCGTACGAGGAGGCAGCCATGGGCTGGTTGTGGGCGATCATCGTGGGATTCGTGCTGGGCGTCATAGCCAAGGCCGTCATCCCGGGCAAGCAGCACAGCCCCCTCTGGCTGACCACCATCTGCGGCATGCTCGGCGCCATTGTGGGCAACGCGGTCGCCCGAGCCGTCGGCGTCGCCGCGACCCGCGGCATCGACTGGACCCGGCACATCTTCCAGCTGGTGGCCGCGATCATCATCGTCGCGGCCGTGGACGCCCTCTACATGGCGACGCTGGGGAAGAGGAAGCAGGAGAGGGTCGGGGCGTGAGAGGGCCCCGTAAGGGGCGCGGCGCTGTACCGGTATGCGGCCCTGCCGCGTGGGCGCGAGAAACCACGACGGAAGCCGCCGTCGCCAGTCCGCCCACGCCCCCACGGCACTAAGCGGAAACAACCTCCACCGCGGCAAGGTTCTTCTTCCCCCGCCGCAGCACCAGCCACCGCCCGTCCAGCAGATCCCCGGACGAGGGCACCGCGTCCTCGGAGGCGACCTTCACGTTGTTCACGTAGGCCCCGCCCTCCTTCACCGTCCGCCGCGCAGCGGACTTGCTGGCGACGAGCCCGACCTCGGCGAACAGGTCGACCACCGGACCCAGCTCGGTGACCTCGATGTGCGGCACCTCGGACAGCGCCGCGGCCAGCGTCCGACCGTCCAGCTCCGCCAGCTCACCCTGCCCGAACAGGGCACGGCTCGCGGCGATCACGGCGGCCGTCTGGTCGGCGCCGTGCACCAGCGTCGTCAGCTCCTCGGCGAGCGCCCGCTGCGCGGCCCGGGCCTGCGGCCGCTCCTCGGTCTGCCGCTCCAGCTCCTCGATCTCCTCCCGGGACCTGAAGCTGAAGATGCGCAGGAACTTCGAGACGTCACGGTCGTCGGCGTTGACCCAGAACTGGTAGAACGCGTACGGCGTGGTCATCTCGGGGTCGAGCCACACCGTGCCGGACTCGGTCTTGCCGAACTTGGTGCCGTCCGCCTTGGTGATCAGCGGGGTGCCCAGCGCGTGCACCACGGCGTTCTGCTCCACCCGGTGGATCAGGTCCGTGCCCGAGGTGAGGTTGCCCCACTGGTCACTGCCGCCGGTCTGCAGCGTGCAGCCGTACCGCCGGTACAGCTCCAGGAAGTCCATGCCCTGCAGGATCTGGTAGCTGAACTCGGTGTAGCTGATCCCGGCGTCGGAGTTGAGCCGCCGGGCGACGGCCTCCTTGGCGATCATCTTGTTGACCCGGAAGTGCTTGCCCATGTCCCGCAGGAACTCGATGGCCGACATGCCCTGGGTCCAGTCCAGGTTGTTGACCATGATCGCCGCGTTCGGGCCCTCGAAGTCCAGCAGCGGGGCGATCTGCGCGCGCAGCCGCTCCACCCACTGGGCGACGACCTCCGGAGAGTTCAGCGTCCGCTCGGCGTTCGGCTTCGGGTCACCGATCAGACCGGTGGCGCCTCCGACCAGGCCCAGCGGGCGGTTGCCCGCCTGCTGGATCCGGCGCATGGTCAGGATCTGCACGAGATTGCCGAGGTGCAGGCTGGGCGCGGTCGGGTCGAAGCCGCAATAGAACGTGACGGGGCCGTCCGCGAACGCCTTGCGCAGTGCGTCCTCGTCCGTGGAGAGGGCGATGAGCCCCCGCCACTTCAGCTCGTCGACGATGTCCGTCACGGTTCTCGTATCTCCTTGATGGTCCTCGGGCAGTCGAGCGACTACCGCCTACGAGGTTATACGCCCTGACTGACAGAGCTCATATTGAAGTCGGGCACCCGCAGCGCGGGCATCGCAGCCCTAGTGAACCAGTCGCTCCACTCCCTCGGCAGCGTCTTTTCCGTGCGCCCCGCCTCCGTGGCCCGCCCCAGCAGGGCCACCGGCGACTCGTTGAACCGGAAGTTGTTGACCTGCCCGGTCACCTCGCCGTTCTCCACGAGGTAGACGCCGTCCCGGGTCAGGCCCGTGAGCAGCAGCGTCGCCGGGTCGACCTCGCGGATGTACCACAGGCAGGTCAGCAGCAGCCCGCGCTCGGTGTCCGCGACCATCTCCTCCAGGGAGCGGTCGTTCCCGCCGTCGAGGATCAGGTTCCCGAGCACCGGGGCCACCGGCAGCCCGGTCAGGCCCGCGCTGTGCCGGGTCGTCGTCAGGTGCCTCAGCACACCCTCGCTGATCCACTCCGTCGTGTGGGTCGGCAGCCCGTTGTCGAACACGGACTGGTCCCCGCCGGAGGAGTGGGCGACCACGAACGGCGGGCACTCCAGGCCCGGCTCGTTCGGGTCACTGCGCAGGGTCAGCGGCAGCTCGGCGAGCTTCTCGCCCACGCGCGTGCCACCGCCCGGCTTGGAGAACACCGTCCGGCCCTCGGCCGCGTCCCGGCCCGAGGCCGACCACAGCTGGTAGATCAGCAGGTCCGCGACGGCCGTGGGCGGCAGCAGCGTCTCGTAGCGGCCGGCGGGCAGCTCCACGCGCCGCTCGGCCCAGCCGAGCCGTACGGCCAGCTCGGCGTCGAGCGCCCCGGGGTCGATGTCCTTGAAGTCCCGCGTGGAACGGCCCGCCCAGGCCGAGCGCAGGCGGTCGGGCGACTTGGCGTTCAGCTCCAGCGTGCCGGTGGGCTGGTCATGGCGCAGGCGCAGCCCGGTGGACGTGCCCAGGTACGTCGACACCAGCTCGTGGTTGGCGAAGCCGTACAGCTTCCGGCCGCCCGCACGCGCGCGTGCGAAGGCTTCGCCGAGCGCCGGGGCGAAGTCCGCGAACACCGCGGAGGAGGTCTCCGCGGGCGCGTCCGCGAAGTCCGGCGACTGGGGCACCTCGCCGACCAGCGGCTGCGCGTCCTCGGCGGGCCCCGCACCGCGCGCGGCGGTCTCGGCGGCCCGCACCAGCGGCTCCAGCTCCTCGGCGGTGACCGCCGAGCGCGACACGACACCCGAGGCGGTGCCCTCCTTGCCGTCCACGGTCGCGATCACGGTGAGCGTACGGCCGCGCGTCACCCCGTTCGTGGTGAGCGCGTTGCCCGCCCAGCGCAGGTTGGCCGTGGAGTGCTCGTCGGCGATGACGACACAGCCGTCGGCCCGGGACAGCGCGAGCGCCTGCTCGACGATCTCGTGCGGCTTGTTCGTGCGGGCGCTCATCGACCGGCCTCCTGGGTCGTGTTGAGGATGCTGACGGACCTGAAGACGGCGGACGGGCAGCCGTGCGACACGGAGGCCACCTGACCCGGCTGGGCCTTGCCGCAGTTGAAGGCGCCGCCGAGGACGTAGGTCTGCGGACCGCCCACGGCCGTCATGGACCCCCAGAAGTCGGTGGTCGTGGCCTGGTAGGCCACGTCCTTCAGCTGCCCGGTGATCCGCCCGTTCTCGATCTTGAAGAAGCGCTGGCCCGTGAATTGGAAGTTGTACCGCTGCATGTCGATCGACCAGGACCGGTCGCCGACCACGTAGATGCCCCGGTCGACACTCCCGATCAGGCCCTCGGTGGACAGCCCCGCCGGGTCCGGCCGGAGCGAGACGTTGGCCATGCGCTGCACCGGCACATGCGCGGGGGAGTCGGCGTACGCGCACCCGTTGGACCGGTCGAACCCGGTGAGCCGGGCGATCCGCCGGTCCAGCTGGTAGCCGACCAGCGTGCCGTCCTTCACCAGGTCCCAGGACTGCGCCTCGACGCCCTCGTCGTCGTACCCGACCGTCGCGAGGCCGTGCTCGGCGGTGCGGTCGCCGGTGACGTTCATCAGCTCGGAGCCGTACCGCAGCTTGCCCAGCTGGTCGAAGGTGGCGAAGGAGGTGCCGGCGTAGGCGGCCTCGTAGCCGAGCGCGCGGTCCAGCTCCGTCGCGTGCCCGATGGACTCGTGGATGGTCAGCCACAGGTTGGACGGGTCGACCACCAGGTCGTACAGGCCCGGCTGCACGCTCGGCGCCCGCATCTTCTCGGCGAGCAGCTCCGGGATCCGCTCCAGTTCGTCGTCCCAGTCCCAGCCGGTGCCGGTCAGGTACTCCCAGCCCCGCCCGGCCGGCGGCGCGAGAGTGCGCATCGAGTCGAACTCGCCGCTGGACTCGTCCACCGACACCGCGGTCAGCTGCGGATGCAGCCGCACCCGCTGCTGGGTCGTCACGGTCCCGGCGGTGTCGGCGTAGAACTTGTTCTCGTGGACGGTGAGCAGGGAGGCGTCCACGTGGTTGACGCCCTTCGCGGTCAGCAGCCGCGTGCTCCAGTCCGCCAGCAGCGCCGCCTTCTCCTCGTCCGGCACCGTGAACGGGTCGATCTCGTACGACGACACCCACGTCCGGTCGGCGTGCACCGGCTCGTCGGCCAGCTCGACGCGCTCGTCCGAGCCCGCCGCCCTGATGACCTGCGCGGACAGCTTGGCCATGGCCACCGCCTGCGAGGCCACCTTGGCGGCCGCGTCCATGGTCAGATCCACACCGGAGGCGAAGCCCCACGTGCCGCCGTGCACGACCCGCACCGCATAGCCGAGGTCGGTGGTGTCCGACGATCCGGCGGGCCTGGCGTCCCGCAGCCGCCAGGACGCGCTGCGCACCCGCTCGAACCGGAAGTCCGCGTGCTCGGCCCCGAGCGCACGCGCGCGTGCCAGCGCGGCGTCGGCGAGGGCGCGTAGGGGGAGTGCCAGGAACGACTGATCGATTTCATGGGGCACGGGTGGGAATCCCTTCGGTCTGACCACCAGGTTCGTCCTGCTCGATCCATCGAATCGCCAGGCCGAAGTCAAGCACGCCCTGGGCTCGTCACACATGCCGAATATCCATCGCGCAGCGCGTGCGGCCGTGCGCCGGACCCAACTCCCCGGCGCGCTCGGCTCCGACGGCACTACGGTGAGTCCATGTCCAGCAAGCATGGCAAAGCGGGCAGGAGCAGGATGAAGCGCGGGGGCGGGCGCGCCACCGCTTTGCGTCCCGGACGCCCCACGCCCACTCCCGCACAGGCCGCTGCGGAGTGCGAGCGGCTGGCCGAGCAGCACCCCGAGGAGCGGGAGGACCTGCTGCGGGAAGCGGCCGAGGCGTGGAGCGACGCGGGCGAGCACGAGCGTGCGGTCGCCGTGTACGAACGTTTGCTGGACCCGCTGGGTGGGGGAAGCCGGGAGCCTGATCTGGTGGACGCGTTGCGCATCAATGCGTTGTGGGACGCCGAGCGCCGGGAGGAGGCCCGCGCGGCGGCCGCGGCGTTCCGCAGGCGCCATCCCCGGGACGGGGGCGCCTGGATGTTCGTCGCCGAGGTCTTCGAGTCCGCGCACGAGACGGCGACGGCGGCCGAGTGGTACACGGCGGGCATCACACACGTCCTGGGCGCCGGTACGACGGTGACGGCCGACACGGTGGAGGACTCTTCCGACGGCTTCGACGTGGAGACGCTCCTCATCGGCCGCCACCGGGTGCGGCGTCTGCTCGGCGAGCCGCACGACGACTGGGACGATGTGGCGGATGAGCTGCACGAGCGGCGTACGTCGCCCCTGCAGGGCCGGATACACCCCCTGGACACCCTGCACGATCCCGTGCGACTTGCGAGGTTGGCGGAGGGCGGTCCCGATGCCCTGGAGGCGGAATTCGGGGACCTCGCGGAGGTGACCGCCGAGGACCGGGCGGTGCGCACCGGCCCGCAGGCGACGTGCGTGCTGTTCTGGCCGCGCGAGGAGTTCGACCGCCTGCTGGAGCGCTGGCCGTCCGCCGCGGACTCGTACGGCGACGACCATGCCGCCCATCGACGGCAGGTCGAGCGCACCCTGCGGAAGCTGTCGGACGAGGGCGGCAGCCGCCTGGCGGTCGGCCGGGCAACGGTGAGCGGTCTTGACGCGTATGTGCGCGAAACGGGCGGGTCTCCCCATACACCCGCCGCGCGGTCCGCGTACGCGGCGCAGCTGGCTCGCACGGGCCAGGCCCATGACTGGCCTCCGCCACGCAACGGTCCCTGCTGGTGCGGTTCGGAACGCAAGTACAAGAAGTGCTGCGGGAACCCTGCGAACGGGTGATCGGCGCGTCGGGCCGCTGCGCTGTCCACCCCGGACGCTCTC
Organism: Streptomyces sp. NPDC001093; assembly: GCF_040298985.1. Classification (NCBI taxonomy): domain Bacteria; kingdom Bacillati; phylum Actinomycetota; class Actinomycetes; order Kitasatosporales; family Streptomycetaceae; genus Streptomyces; species Streptomyces sp. NPDC001093. Next base: position 10,360 of record NZ_JBEPBF010000108.1, read on the forward strand.
CACGTGGCCGGCGCACCGACCCTCGGTGACGCCTTGCAGCGTCTCGGCACGTACGACAAACCGATGCCGGCGGCAACCAGGGCAGCGGCCCTCCCCGCCCACGTGCCCGGTGGGGCGGACGGAGACCGCAGCTCTCCGCAGGCCCGCCAACTGTAGGGATCCCACAGCGCGCGGCGTGAGTGACTGTCGGTGCCCGAATGCCCACGCGCCCGGCCGTACCGATAGGTTTTCGGTGAAGCCGCCTGCCATCCAGGTGTTCGGGCGGGTTGTCCGACATCTGCAGACCGCTATCGAAAGGGTGATCCGTTGAGCCGCTCGGTTCTCGTCACCGGAGGAAACCGGGGCATCGGCCTCGCCATCGCCCGCGCGTTCGCCGACGCCGGCGACAAGGTCGCGATCACGTACCGCTCGGGTGAGCCGCCCGCCGGCTTCCTCGCCGTCAAGTGCGACATCACCGACCCGGAGCAGGTGGAGCAGGCCTACAAGGAGATCGAGGAGCAGCACGGCCCGGTCGAGATACTGATCGCCAATGCCGGTGTCACCAAGGACCAGCTCCTGATGCGCATGTCCGAGGAGGACTTCACCTCGGTCATCGACACCAACCTCACCGGCACCTTCCGCGTCGTCAAGCGCGCCAACCGGGGCATGCTGCGCGCCAAGAAGGGCCGCGTCATCCTGATCTCGTCCGTGGTCGGCCTGCTCGGCTCGGCGGGCCAGGCGAACTACGCCGCCTCCAAGGCCGCCCTCGTGGGCTTCGCGCGCTCCCTCGCCCGTGAGCTGGGCTCGCGCAACATCACTTTCAACGTCGTCGCGCCCGGTTTCGTCGACACCGACATGACCAAGGTGCTCAGCGACGAGCAGCGCAAGAACATCGTCTCGCAGGTGCCGCTCGGCCGTTACGCGCAGCCGGAGGAGATCGCCGCGACGGTGCGGTTCCTCGCCTCGGACGACGCCTCGTACATCACTGGAGCCGTCATCCCCGTTGACGGCGGACTGGGAATGGGTCACTGATCACCATGAGCGGAATCCTCGAGGGCAAGCGCGTCCTGATCACCGGCGTGCTGATGGAGTCCTCCATCGCCTTCCACGCGGCCAAGCTGGCCCAGGAGCAGGGCGCGGAGATCATCCTGACCGCGTTCCCGCGGCCCACGCTGACCGAGCGCATCGCCAAGAAGCTGCCGAAGCCCACCAAGGTCATCGAGCTGGACGTCACCAACGACGAGCACATGGGCCGGCTGGCCGACGTCGTCGGCGAGGAGCTGGGCGGCCTCGACGGCGTCGTGCACTCCATCGGCTTCGCCCCGCAGGACGCGCTGGGCGGCAACTTCCTCAACACGCCGTTCGAGTCGGTGGCCACCGCCATGCACGTCTCGGCGTACTCCCTGAAGTCGCTCACCATGGCCTGCCTGCCGCTGATGCAGAACGGCGGCTCGGTCGTCGGCCTGACCTTCGACGCGCAGTTCGCCTGGCCGCAGTACGACTGGATGGGCCCGGCCAAGGCCGCCCTGGAGGCGACCAGCCGCTACATCGCCCGTGACCTGGGCAAGCAGAACATCCGCTGCAACCTCATCTCCGCGGGCCCGATCGGCTCCATGGCCGCCAAGTCCATCCCGGGCTTCGGCGAGCTGGCCTCCGTGTGGGACACCCGCTCCCCGCTGGAGTGGGACCTGAAGGACCCGGAGCCGGCCGGCCGGGGCATCGTCGCCCTGCTGAGCGACTGGTTCCCGAAGACCACCGGGGAGATCATCCACGTCGACGGCGGTCTGCACGCCATCGGCGCCTGATCCTCGTACCTGACGCCCCGTCTCCCGCAAGTGCGCGGGCGGACGGGGCGTCACCCGTTCGGCCCACCTGCCGGGCGCCCACCGGCCCGGACGGCGCACCCTGGATTACGCGTCCACCACACGGATTACGCGTCCACCACACGCGTCCCTCCCCAGCCCGGCCGAGGAGGTCCCCTTGTGCGCCTGTCCCGAAGCCTGGCCCCGGTGACCTTGGCCGTGGCCCTCGTGCTCTGCCTGCCGTACGACGCGATGCCCTACGCGCGCGTGGACGACGGAAAGCCCCCCGCGCCGAGCCTCTTCGGGGCCTCCTGCCGTACGACCGTCCACGGCTCCCATGTGGTGGCCTACTGCCACAATCCCTATGTCGACACCGATCGCGTGCGTCTGCACATCGAGTGCGCCCGCTGGTGGGACATCGACACCGACAGCGCACCGGTGGACACCGGCCCCGCCATGACCGTACGACTCACCGGCCGGTGCTGGAAGGAAGTCCGCTCGGTCTGGATCAGCCACCAGAACGAGCACTGAACCGGCTGGATCAGTCACCGGAAGGGGCGGAAGGGGCACTGAACCGGCCCGGCCGGCACAGGAAGGGATAGCTCGCGGCCTCTGCGGCCGCCGCCTCCGCCTCCTCGGCGCGGATCGCGTCCACCAGGCGCGTGTGATCCATGTACGTCTCCGGAGTCAGCTCCGCGCCCACGTCCGCGCGCAGCCAGTCCCGCAGCACCTCGCCCAGATCGGCGTACATCGCGGTGATCACGTCGTTGTGCGAGGCCGCCACGACGGCCAGGTGGAAGGTGGCGTCGGCGGTCACGAAGGCCTCCGCCTCGCCCGCCGCCCAGGCCACCTCGCGCCGGTCCAGCAGCGCGTCCAGCTGCTTGAGGTCCTTCTCGGTGCGCCGCTCGGCGGCCAGCTTCGCCGCGGCCGACTCCAGCGCGGCGCGCAGCTCGGCGATGTGCCGGGGATCGGCGTCGGCGAACCGGCGGTGCATCACACCGGCCAGCTCACTCGTCGCCACCACATAGGTGCCCGAGCCCTGCCGGATGTCCAGCAGCCCGTTGTGGGCGAGCGCGCGGACGGCCTCGCGGACGGTGTTGCGGGCGACGCCGAGCTGCTCGACCAGCTCCGGCTCCGTCGGGATGCGCGAGCCGACCGGCCACTCGCCGGAAGTGATCTGGTTGCGCAGTTCGGCGATGACCTGCTCGGACAGCGCCGAACGGCGCGGGTGGCTCAAGGGCATGGCTCACCTTCGCACGCGAGGCCCGGGCGGGGACGGTCCGGGACCGGAAAACCGAATGGACAACGAATCATCCTATGATTCTATGATGGGTCTCATGGCACGTGAGGAAACCCGGACAGTGGAGACCCGTACGGCGATGTCCCCGACCGAACGCGGTACGGCCGCCACGGCGAGCACCGCCGAGACGACCCCCGGCGCCGGCCGCACGCGCGCGTGGGCGACCCGACTGGTCGTCGTCGGCATCGTCCTGTCCGCGCTGAACCTCCGCCCGGCCATCACGAGCCTCGGCGCGCTCCTGGAGGAGGTCCGTGACGGGCTCGGCATGAGCGGCAGCGCGGCCGGTCTGCTCACTTCCGTGCCCCCGCTCTGCTTCGCGGTCTTCGGTATCACCGCACCCCGGCTGGCCCGCCGCTTCGGTCCGGCCGCCGTGGTGTGCGCCGGCATGGTGGCCATCACCACCGGCCTGCTCATACGGCCGTATCTCGGCAGCACGGCCGGTTTCCTGGCCGCCAGCGCGCTCGCCCTGATGGGCATCGCCGTCAGCAACGTGCTCATGCCGGTCATCGTCAAGCGCTGGTTCCCCGACCGGGTCGGCTCCATGACCGGCCTGTACTCGATGGCCCTCGCCCTCGGCACCTCCCTCGCCGCCGCGGTGACCGTCCCCCTGACCGGCGCCCTCGGCGGCGGCTGGCGGTCCGGCCTCGCCGTGTGGGCCGCCCTCGCGGGCGCCGCCGTCCTGCCCTGGCTGCCGCTTCTGCGGGACCGCGGCCCCGACACCGCGCCCGCGCGGCCGGGGCAGCGGCAGCGGCAGCGTGCGGCGGAGGGACCGCGGGCGGAGGCACAGCAGGCCGGGGCGGCGGCATCGCGCGCGCCGCTGCGCATCACCCGCAGTCGCACCGCCTGGGCGCTCGCCGTCTTCTTCGGCCTCCAGGCCACCGCCGCCTACGTCACCATGGGCTGGATGCCGCAGATCTTCCGCGACGCCGGTGTCCCGGCCGGCACCGCGGGCGTGCTGCTCGCCGTCACCATGGTGATGGGCGTGCCGCTGGCCTTCGTCATCCCGCGGGTCGCCACCCGGCTGCCCCATCAGGGGCCGATCGTGCTGGTCCTGGGCGTGTGCGGGCTCGCCGGATACGCCGGACTGTACTTCGCTCCGGCCGCCGGCGCCTGGGCCTGGGCACTGCTGCTCGGCGTCTCCAACTGCGCCTTCCCGCTGGCCCTGACGATGGTCGGCATGCGGGCCCGGAGCGGGCCTGGGGTGGCCCAGCTGTCCGCGTTCGCACAGAGCACCGGCTACCTGATCTCCATCCCCGGCCCACTGCTGGTCGGCGTGCTCTACCAGCGGAGCGGCGGCTGGGGCCTGCCCATCGCCCTCATGGCGAGCCTGATGCTGCCGCAGATGGCAGTGGGCTTCCTGGCGGGCCGCGACCGCACGGTGGAGGAAGAGGCGAGCGCACGCTGACTCGCGCGGCGGACGGGCCCGGAGACGGCGACGGGATGACTCGCGGGGACGGGCTCGGGGGCGGGGATGGGCCGACTTGCACGGCGGACGGGCTTGGGGGCGGGGGACGCGGTCCCTTGCAAGGACCGGCGTGGAGGCGACGACGGACTGACTCGCGCGCGGAAACGGGCGCGGCGACGCGGTGCCCCGCAAGGACGGGCAGGACGGCGGCGACGCACTGACTCGTGCGGACGGTCTCGGGAGCCGGCCTCGGACCGACTCGCCTCGGACCGACTCGCCGTGGACGGGCTCGGCGGGTGGCGGCGCGGTGCCTCGCATGGGCGGGCGGGGTCGGGATGGGCGGGGTGGCGTTGGACTGAGTTGCGTGGACCGGTTCGGCGGGTGGCGGCGCGGTGCCTCGCATGGGCGGGCGGGGTCGGGACGGGCAGGAGGCGGCGACGCGTTGATCTGCGGATGGGCCGGAAGGCGGTGTACTGGCCTCACGGACAGCCGCGGCCGCCGTAAGGCATGGATCCGCGGACCGGCCGGCCCGGAGGGCGCCGCGCCGCACTGCGCCGACGGGACCCGGGGGCGGGCGCCCCGCCGACCGCCGCGGCACGTGGAAGCCGGTGCCGATGGCTCTGCCGGCCTTCGGCGGACCTGGGTGACAGGGGGCCGGCCCAGCCACCGGCGGGCGGGGTGGAGGCAGTGCCGTGGCCGCCCGTGGCAGGCGGGGCCGGTGGAGACCGTGCCGTGGCCGCCCGTGGCAGGCGGGGCCGGGAGCCGGCAGAAGCCCCGGTGCCCCGTTCGGCGGTCCGCGCGGGGCGACACCTGCCCCGGCCGACCCCTGCGGAGCGGAGGGTGCGAGACTGGGCGCATGCAGCCTGTGCTCGACCCGAACCCGCAGAACGGCCAGAAGAAGATGCTGCTCGTCTTCGGCTCGTTCTTCGCCATCTTCGTGATCATCGCCGTCATCGCGACCCTCGCATCCCCCTGACGGCCGCCACCGGCCCTTTGGGGCACCTCTCCTGGACGCCTCTTCCGGCGGATGGTGGGGCTGGCCCCCCATCCCCTAGGGGGAAAGGGTCAGGGGCAACTGGGTGGAAGTCCGGATGGGTTGGCGGCCCCGGATTCCGTAACTTCGAGATGTGACCGCACGACACGGTCACGGACCCGCTCGAAAGACACACGGAGGCGATCATGCCGGCCCGCACCCACCCCCGGCCCCACCCGGCGACCACGGGCGGCGTCGACAGCCGGCTGCCCTGGTGGGCCCTCGCCCTCCCCGCGCTCGCCTTCATCGCACTGCTGGCGCTGATACTGAACCCGTCGGACGCCCACGCGGCGAGCGGCGACCCGGCGATCACGCACCTCGTCGAGCGCGCCCGACAGCTCCTCGCGCGCTGACCAGGCACCCCGTACGCGGTGAATCCGCATGTCAACTCCCTGCGCCGCATGGTCCGTTTCATGCGAAGCTGGGTCCCATGAGCGCCGCAGAACCTCGCAGTATCGTCCTCCTCCGGCATGCGAAAGCCGACTGGCCCCAGGTGTCCGACCATGAGCGCCCGCTCGCCGAGCGCGGCCGTATGGACGCCGCTGTCGCCGGACGCAAGCTGGCCGACACCGGCATCACCTTCGACCTCGCCCTGTGCTCCACCGCCATCCGGACCCGCGAGACCTGGAAGCTCGCCGTCCACGAACTGGCGCACCGGCCGAAGACCGTCTACGAGGAGCGGGTCTACGAGGCTTCGCCCGGCGAACTGATCGCCGTGCTGAACGAGACCCCGGACGACGTGCGGAACGTGATCCTCATCGGCCACAACCCGGGTGTCCACGGCCTGGCCGACATCCTGTCCGGCACCGCCGAGGGCGAAGCCCGCGACCGGATGAACCGCCGCGGTTTCCCGGCCGCCGGGTTCGCGCTGCTGTCCTTCGAGGGCCCCTGGAAGAGCCTGGAGCCGGGCGTGGCCACACTCATGGACTACTGGGCGCCAGACGAGTGATCTCACCCATGTGCGAGGGCCCGGCACGTCCGCGGTGCCGGGCCCTCGCACATCAGGGCCTGCTCAGCCCTCGTCGTGCGTGTCGGCCGCCTCGACCTCTTCCCGGGTGACGCCCAGCAGATACAGGACCGTGTCGAGGAAGGGGAAGTTCACCGCCGTGTGCGCCGCCTCGCGGACCACCGGCTTGGCGTTGAAGGCGACGCCCAGACCGGCCGCGTTCAGCATGTCCAGGTCGTTGGCGCCGTCGCCGATCGCCACCGTCTGCGACAGCGGCACCCCCGCCTCCGCGGCGAACCGGCGCAGCAGCCGCGCCTTGCCCGCGCGGTCCACGATCTCACCGGTGACCCGACCGGTGAGCTTGCCGTCGACGATCTCCAGCGTGTTGGCCTGCGCGAAGTCCAGGCCCAGCCGTTCCTTCAGATCGTCCGTGACCTGGGTGAAGCCACCGGAGACAACCCCCACTTGGTAGCCGAGCCGCTTCAGCGTGCGGATCAGGGTGCGGGCACCCGGCGTCAGCCGGACCTCGTTGCGCACCTTGTCCACCACGGAGGCGTCCAGCCCCTTCAGCAGCGCCACGCGCGCGTGCAGTGACTGCTCGAAGTCCAGCTCCCCGCGCATCGCCGCCGTCGTCACCTCGGCGACCTTGTCCTCGCAGCCGGCGTGCGCCGCGAACAGCTCGATGACCTCGTCCTGGATCAGCGTGGAGTCCACGTCCATGACCACCAGGCGCTGGGCGCGCCGGTGCAGGCCCGCCGCGACGACCGCGACGTCGACACCCAGTGCCGCCGCGTCCGTGACCAGGGCCGTGCGCAGCGGCTCGGTCTCCACGCCCGACACCGCGAACTCCACTGCCGTCACCGGGTACTTGGCGAGCCGGAAGATACGGTCGATGTTGCCGCCGGCCTTCGCGATCCGGTCGGCGATGGCGGCCGTCGACTCGGCGGTCAGCGGATGGCCGAGCACGGTCACCAGCGAACGCCCGAGGCCGCGCGGCCGGTTGTCGCCGTGCCCCGAGATGATCTCCGCCTGCATCTTCATCGACTCGGCCCAGCTGTGCACGGTGGCCCTCAGATCGCCCTCCAGGCCGGCCGGCGGCTGCGTGACCAGCGCGCACAGCACCAGGCGGCCCCGGGTGACGACCTGCTCGATGTCGACCACGTCGACCAGGTAGGCGGCGAGGGTGTCGAAGAGGCCCGCCGTGATGCCCGGCCGGTCCTTGCCGAAGATCTTGACGAGGAGGGTGGGGACCTCGGGGGTCTGTTCAGCGGAGGTCTGCGAAGCGCTCATGGTGTCACCACCGTATCCGGCACCCAGTGCCGTCCGCCGTCGAGGTCCGACTGACGGACACGGAACAATGGATGTCGCGCCGGTGTCAGGGATCTTGCCGCCGGGAGACACCGCCCGCCCGCTCACGGCGGCCCCCGGCTCCACCACGACTGTGCCACGAGATGCCCTGACGGGCAGGACGTGCGCTTCCGCACGCCCCCGGCCGGCTGGCCCCTGCCCGCCCCGGCCGGCTCACCCCTGCCCGCCCCGGCCGGCTCACCCGCGGCGCTTCGGCTTGCCCGGCGGGGCCGGGGGCGGCGGAGGGGGCGGCGGTGGCCATTCGGTGCCGTCCGCCCCCTGCGAGCGGTCGCCTCGCCGCGCCGGGGGACGGCGCCGGGCCGGTGGGGGAGCGGAGTCGAGCGGCCGGGCGATGGTCGGGGCGCCGTACAGGTCGCTGCCGGCGGCCGCCGGCCCGGCACTCGGCGGCTCCTCGCGCAGGTCCTGCGGCACCTGGAGGCCGTCCGCCACCTGGAGGTCCTCCGGCACCCGGAGATAGGGATTCGTGTCGGGGTTCGGCGGCCGGTACGGCCTGCCCGGCGCGTACGGCCCGACGCCGTGGCCGGGTCGGGGACCACCGGCGCCCCCGTCGCCGTGGCCGGGGCCCGAGCCACCGTACGGCGCGGACTCGACCGCGCCCCCGTGCCTCGAGCCCTCGGCCTCGCCCTCGCCCGCACCGCCGTACCCCGGCCTCCCGCCGGCACCCTCGTACCCCACGCTTCCACCGTCACCCCCGACTCCCGCGTCCCCCGGTACCCCGCGAGCCGCCCACGCCGCCCGTGCCCCCGCCGTCCCCGTCCCCCAGGCCGCCAGTGCCCCGATCGCCCCGGCGGCCGCGCCCCACGCCGCGCCGAGCAGCAGTGCCAGGCCGAGGCGGCCCTGCAGTTCCAGGCCGGCGTCGAAGGTGTCGAAGCCGAGCACGGACAGGGACGAGGTGACGGACACGCCCGTCAGCCAGGCGAGCAGCGGGAGGGCGAGCGCGGTGGTGACGCCGAGGCGCAGGCCGCACTGGGCGGCGAGAGCGAGGGCGGTGTCGGCCCGCCGTCCCACGGTGCTGTCGGCCCGCCGTACCACCGGTGTGCGGACCGCCGTGAGGACACCGGCCAGCAGCATCGCCAGTGCCGCGGCCCCGGCCAGTAGCCACACCCGGCCGTCCAGGCCGGCCAGCCGGCCCAGCGTCACGGGCTGGTCGGTGTGCGCGCCGAGGAGCTGGTCCAGCGGGTGGGGGAGGGACCTGGCGAGGACGCCGGAGGCGTGGCCGTCCCAGGGGACGAAGAGACCGAGGGGGAGGCCGAGCCAGACCCCGTTCGGCGTACCGAGCAGGGCCGCGCCGGCGATCCGTCCGGGACGGTCGTCGCGGATCGCCGCGTACGCCGCCGCCGCGAGCCCCGCCGCCACGGCCACCAGCAGCACGGTGACCAGCGCCGAGACCGCCGGCCGTACCACCCGGTGCAGGACGGACCAGCCGGGCGGCAGGGGCGCGCGCCGGGAGGCGAGCAGGGCGACCAGCAGCACGCCGGCACACCAGAGCGCGCCGCCGAGCAGCGTGGCCGCCGTGTCCACGGTGAAGCCGACCGCGGCCTTGGCGTGGACGAGGTCGCCGATCCGGCCCGGCAGCAGTCCGCTCACGTCGCCGAGGCCGGGGATGCTCAGCCCGCCGCCTCCCTGGCCGCCCGTGCCCGGCAGGTTGTCCAGCCCGAGCGAGCCGCCGTCGATCGTGACGATGTCGTGACCGGCCCAGGCGAGACCGCCCAGCAGTGCGACGAAGAGCGCGACCACCGTGCCCGCGCGGGCGAGGAGTTCGGCGGGGGCGACGACAACTCCGGCCCTGCGCAGGGACCGTAGGAAGAACCACGACAGCAGCAGGGCACCGGCCAGGCTCACCCCGAGTGGCGTGATCTCGATGGCGGTGTGGGCCTCGGCGCCTTTCAGTCCGAAGGCGGACACATCGCCCGACGGCGTGACCGAACCACCCGCCCCGAGGGCCACAACGGCCGCCGTCATGGGGCCCAGTGAGCCCGCCGTGTCCGCGCGCAGGAGATGCAGGCCGAGCGCGGCCGTCCCCGCCATCCCCATCAACGCCCAGCTCACCGCGGCGATCGCGGACAGCAGGACGTCCTTCCAGGGCACCGTCGCGGCACGCGGCGCGCTCTCGGCGTTCGTGGCAGACCTCATGGCAGACCCCCCGATCGGCGGCGCCGCACCGGAGCCGCGCTTGTCCCCCTCGCCGGGATTACCACTCTCCGGCCGGGTTTCAACCCCGTCAACGGGGCGAGTTGAAGCGTGCGAGGGCGCCCGTTGACAAGGCCCGGGTTTCGGTCAGCGGGCCGAGCCTGAAATAGTTCCCCCCGATGTTCGACATCCCTAGACTCCCTGTGATGGGGGTAACTCGGGGGACAACTCAGTGGGGCATGGAGTGCCGGAACTCGTACTGGAATCAAACGGACGGACCTGGACGTTGGACCCGTCCAGGCCCTACACCCTGGGCCGCGATCCGCAGGGTGACATCGTCTTCGACGACGCCAGGGTGTCCTGGCGGCACGCCACGGTCAGCTTCAACGGCCGCAGTTGGGTCATCGAGGACCATGGCAGCACCAACGGCACGTTCGTGCAGGGCCGGCGGATCCAGCAGATGGAGATCGGGCCGGGCGCGTCGCTGCATCTGGGCAACGCGACCGACGGACCGCGGCTGAACCTGTCGGGCGCCGCGGCCGGCCGGCAGCAGCCGGCGCCGTACGCCGCGCAGGGCGCCGGGGCACCGGGCTGGGCCCAGCAGGCACCGCAGCAGGCACCCGCCGCGGGGCAGGCGGCCGCACAGCCGCAGGCACAACAGGCACCGGCCCCGCAGCAGGGCTGGCAGCAGCAGGCGCCCGCGTTCCCGCAGCAACAGGCGGGTCCCGCGGATCAGTACGCGCAGAACACACCCGGTGGTGGCGCGGGGGCGCCGCCGGTCTACGGCGACCGCAGCCCGACCACGTTCCACCAGTTCGCCGTCGGCCGGGTGATGCGCATCGGCCGTGCGCTGGAGAACGACCTGGTCGTCTCCGACCTCCAGGTCTCCCGGAACCACGCCGAGTTCCATGCCACGCCCGACGGCCGGCTGGAGATCCGCGACCTCGGCTCGCACAACGGCACCTACGTCAACGGCCAGCCGATCCCCAAGGGCGGCTCGGTGCAGCTGGGCCCGGCCGACATCGTCGGCGTCGGTCACTCCACGTTCCGGATCGTCGGCGACCGGCTCGAGGAGTTCGTCGACACCGGTGAGGTCTCCTTCTCCGCGCGCCATCTGACCGTCACGGTCGACGGCGGCAAGCAGATCCTGAAGGACGTCTCCTTCGGCGTCCCGGAGAAGTCCCTGATCGCGGTCATCGGCCCGTCCGGCTCCGGCAAGTCGACCCTGCTCAAGGCGCTCACCGGCTACCGGCCCGCCAACCAGGGCGAGGTCCTGTACGACAACCGGAACCTGTACAAGCAGTTCGCCGAGCTGCGCCAGCGCATCGGTCTGGTTCCGCAGGACGACATCCTGCACAAGGAGCTGACGGTCAAGAAGGCCCTGAAGTACGCGGCCAAGCTGCGTTTCCCGGCCGACACCACGGCGCAGGAGCGCGACGCCCGCATCGACGAGGTGCTGCGCGAGCTCAAGCTCGACATCCACAAGGACAAGAAGGTCACCTCCCTCTCCGGCGGCCAGCGCAAGCGTGTCTCGGTGGCCCTGGAGCTGCTCACCAAGCCGTCGCTGATCTTCCTGGACGAGCCGACCTCCGGTCTCGACCCGGGCATGGACCGCGACGTCATGCAGCTGCTGCGCGGCCTCGCCGACGACGGCCGTACGGTCCTCGTGGTCACCCACTCGGTGGCCGAGCTGGCGCTGTGCGACAAGCTGCTGGTGATGGCGCCGGGCGGCGCGGTCGCCTACTTCGGCCCGCCGGAGGAGGCGCTGAACTTCTTCGGCTACGACAGCTGGGCCGACGTCTTCTCCGCCTTCGAGAACTACCGCGACTACAACTGGGCGGACCGCTGGAAGGGCTCCCAGCACTACCAGATGTACGCCGCGGACGTGGACGCCGTTGCCCCGCAGTCCGTACACGTGCCTCCGCCGCAGGCCATCAAGCCCCCCAAGCCGCAGGCCTGGGGTTCGCAGCTGATGACCCTGATCCGGCGCTATGTGTCGGTCATCGTCTCCGACAAGGGCTTCCTGGCGCTGACGGTGATCCTCCCGGCGGTGCTCGGCGCGGTCAGCCTGCTGATCGACCACAAGCGCGGCCTGCTGGTCAACGCGGCGATCAACCCCAGGACCGGCGCGCACATCCCCAACGGCACGGCCACCACCGTGCTGCTGATACTCGCCGTCGGCGCGTGCTTCGCGGGTGCCGCGAACTCCGTCCGAGAGCTGATCAAGGAACGGGTGATCTACGAGCGGGAGCGTGCGACCGGCCTGTCCCGGTCGGCGTACCTGATGTCCAAGGTGGTCGTGCTCGGCGCCGTCACCGTGCTCCAGGGCCTGATGGTCGGCGTGATCGGCTTCTCGCCCCGGGAGATCCCGGACCAGGGGCTGGTCCTGGGCGGCAACACCCTCCTCGAGCTGTGCCTGCCGATCATGGCGCTCGGCTTCACCTCGATGATGGTCGGCCTGGTGATCTCCTCGCTGGTGAAGACCGCCGAGAAGACCATGCCGCTGCTGGTGATGTTCGCGATCATCCAGGTCGTCTTCACCGGTTGCCTCTTCACCCTGCACGGCACACTCGGCGTCAACGAGTTCTCGTACCTGATGCCGTCGCGCTGGGCGGTGGCCGCCGCAGGCGCCACGCTGGACTTCAACAACATCGCCCCGAACTCCGACAACCCGAGCAGCACCGACCCGCTGTGGAACCACACGGCCGGGGCCTGGACCCTGGACATGATCGCGCTGATCGTGCTCGGTGTGGTCTGCGGCTTCTTCGTGGCCCGCTTCCTGCGCCGCCACGAGCCGGAGGTCATGCGCAAGTAACCGCGCCCGTACGACGCGAAGGGCGGCACCCCGTGATGGGGTGCCGCCCTTCGGCGTCACGTCGCTGAGGTCCGCGCCAGCCCTCAGTACGCGCTGTTGACGTTGTCCATCGAGCCGTAGCGGTGGGCCGCGTAGTTGGCGGCGGCGGTGATGTTGGCGACCGGGTCGTAGATGTTCCACGACGTGCCCGCCACGTGGTAGGCGGAGAAGGTGGGCTGGATCACCTGCAGCAGACCCTTGGACGGGATGCCGTTGGCCGCGTTGACGTCCCAGTTGTTGATGGCCATCGGGTTGCCCGAGGACTCCCGCATGATGTTGCGGTACAGGCCGTTGTAGCTGCCGGGGATGCCCTTGGAGCGCATGATGTCCAGCGACTGGCGGATCCAGCCGTCGAGGTTGTTGGCGTACGTCTTCGCGGCGACCGGCTGCATGTCGATCCGCTGGGTGGAGCGGCTCGCGGCCTCCGTGGCGGCGCGGTCCTGCGCGGCCTTCTTCGCGGCGGCCTCGGCGGCGGCCTTCTTCGCGGCCTCGGCGCGCTGCTTGGCGGCGGCGGCCTCGGCTGCGGCCTTCTTCTGCGCGGCGAACGCGTCGAGCTTGACCGTCTCGGTGGCGAGCTGGTCGGTGACCGTGCCCTTGACGTTCTTCAGCGTCGTGCTGGTGGCGACCTGGGCGGCCGTGGCCGGGGCGCCGGTGGTGACGGTGTCGGCGTTGCTCGGGACGGCCGAGATGGCGATGGCGGCGGTGCCGAGGGCGGCGACGCCGGCGATGGCGATCTTGTGCTGCCTGGTCAGGGCACGACTATGAGCACGGTTGAGGATGTTCTTGGGCATTGGCTGATGGACCTCTTCGATAGCGCGGAGGTCGCTCCTGCGTCCGCCGGGGGAATCGGCTCCTCCCACACGAACGCCGCGGGCCGGTGACCCACGGCGCTGAGCGACGGGAGCAATTCTTAGCTGGCGCAAAATTCCCAGGCAAAGCTGTGACGTACGATCCTCGATAGTGGATCGGCCAAGGGCAAAACGGGACAGACTGGACCGTCTGTCCCGTTCATGCGGGGATGGTTTATCTCCTATGCCCGGTCGTACGTGATGTGGGCCCTATGCGCGGGCTCACATCGGACACGTAACAGTCTCACCAGGAGTTGCCGTTGCAACGCTCTGTGTGAGGGCCCTCCTCCGGGAGGACGAGATGTACGTCGCCGAACTCGTGCCACAGGTAGAGCCCCCGGAGTGCCTCCTCGTAGGCACGGTCGACCGCGGCCCGCCCCGCCACCGCCCGCAGCATCAGCAGATGCGAGGCCTCCGGCTCGTGCAGCCCGGTCAGCAGCCCGTCCACCACCCGCACCCCGCGCTCCGGCGTCACCACCAGATCCGTCCACCCCTCGGCCGCCCGCACCACCCCGTCCGGCCCGGCCGCCGACTCCACGGCCCGCACGGCGGTCGTACCCACGGCGATCACCCTGCCCTCGCCCGCCCTCGCCGCGTTGATCAGCCGCGCCGACGCCGCCGGCACCGAGAACCGCTCCGGATACGGCGGCTCGTGCGACTCCGCCGATGCCACCCCCGTGTGCAGCGTGACCGGCGCGAACTGCATTCCCCGGCTCACCAGCTCCGTCACCAGGCCCGCGGTGAAGGGGCGCGCCGCACTCGGCATCTCCGCACTGCCCGCCCCGTCCGGCGACGGCAGCGCGAACACCGTCTGGTACACCGACAGCGGCTGGTCCCGCTCCGTATAGGAGTAGCGAATGGGCCGCCCGTGCGCGCGCAGCATCCCCAGGACGTCCCCGTCCGCCCGGGCCCACCACAGCCGCTCCCCGCCCGGGCTCAGCGGCTCCTCCAGCACCAGCCGCCCCGTCCCCGGCAGCAGCACCTCCGTACCCGCACGCGTGCCCGTACGCGCGCGTGTGGTGCCCCGCCCGTCCGGCTCCCGCAACTCGACCGCCCACCGGCCGTCGTCGCCGCGCGTGGAGAAATGCACCACCACGCGCGCGTGGCCGCTGCGTCCGTCCACCGCCGCGGCCAGCGTGGGCGAGGTGTTCACCACCAGCAGGTCCCCGGCCCGCAGCAGCAGCCCCAGCTCCGGGAAGAGGTGATGCGTCACCTGCGTACCGCGCGAGACCAGCAGCCGTACGGCGTCCCGGTCCAGCCCCGGACCACGCTGCTCGGCGGGTACGCGCGCGGACAGCCCCTCCGGTACGCGCACGACTGTCCTCACCGCTCCTCCAGCAGCGCCGGCGCCGCGTACCGCCCGCTGGCCGGCCGCTCGTCCAGCAGCCGCAGAAACGCCGGTACGACCGTGTCCGGCGCCGGACGCCGCTCGTCGTCGCCGGGTACGGCCGCCGCGTACAGGTCCGTGGCCATGTCCCCGGGATCCACCGCCCACACCCGCAGGCCGGGCTCCTCCACGCCCAGCACCGCCGCCAGCTGGTCCAGGGCCGCCTTCGAGGCGCCGTAGCCGCCCCAGGTCTCGTACGCCTCGGCCGCCGCGTCCGAGCTGACCACGACCACCGTGCCGGCCGGCGACTCCCGCAGCAGCGGCAGCGCCTCATGGACCAGGCCGAGCGCGGCCACCACGTTCACCTCCAGCGCCCGCCGCAGTCCCTCCACGGGCAGCTCGGCCAGCCGCACCAGCGGCTCCGCACCCAGCGCGCTCGCATTGCTGACCAGCAGGTCGACCCCGCCCAGCCGGCGCGCCGCCGCCACCAGCTCCGCCCGGTGCCCGGCATCCGTCACGTCCCCGGCCGGGGCCGTCACGCGCGTGCCGTGCCCGGCGACGCCCTCCGCGGCCTCCTTGAGGGCCTCGGCGCCCCGGGCGTCCAGCACCAGATCCCAGCCCCGCGCGGCGAGTGCCTCCGCGAGTGCCCGCCCCAGGCCCTTCGAGGCCCCCGTGATGATCGCCACCGGCATGACTACCGTCCCCTCGTCGCCTCCCGCCACCGTCGGGCGGTGACCACACCGTAGGAACGGCACCGTCCCGGCCGCCTCGGACGCGGGCCGCAACACGGAGGGGCCCTTCGGCGTACACCGCGCGTCCGGGGTCGCGGGGCCTACACCGGCCGCCCTAGGACCAGCGGACCGGGTCCCGCCACCACAGGTCCGATCCGCTTGTCACACCCCGCCGGTACCGTGAGGACATGAGTCACCGTCCTCGGTCCGGCCTGGCAGCGGTCAGTTCCGCGCTGCTGGCCATGAGCAGGCATCTGGAGGTGCGCGACGTCCTCAAGACGATCGTCGCCTCCGCCCGCGAACTGCTCGACGCGCAGTACGCCGCCCTCGGCGTCCCCGACGATCACGGCGGCTTCGCCCAGTTCGTCGTCGACGGCGTGAGTGACGAGCAGTGGCGCGCCATCGGCCCGCTCCCGCGCCAGCACGGCATCCTCGCCGCGATGCTGCACGAGGCGAAGGCGGAGCGCCTCGCCGACGTGCGCAAGGACCCCCGCTTCGAGGGCTGGCCGGCCGCGCACCCGGACCTGGCCGACTTCCTCGGCCTGCCCGTCCGCGACGGCGACGAGGTCATCGGCGCGCTCTTCCTGGCCAACAAGAACTGTCCCAGGCGGGAGGGGAGTTGCGGCTTCACCGAGGCGGACGAGGAACTGCTCGCCATCCTCGCCCAGCACGCCGCCATCGCCCTCACCAACGCCCGGCTCTACGAACGCAGCCGCGAACTCACCATCGCCGAGGAACGCTCCCGCCTCGCCCACGAACTGCACGACGCGGTCAGCCAGAAGCTCTTCTCCCTGCGCCTGACCGCCCAGGCCGCGGCGGCGCTCGTCGACCGCGACCCCGCCCGGGCCAAGGGCGAACTCCACCAGGTCGCCGCGCTCGCCGCCGAGGCCGCCGACGAGCTGCGCGCCGCCGTCGTGGAGTTGCGCCCCGCCGCCCTGGACGAGGACGGCCTGATCGCCACCCTGCGCACCCAGACCCAGGTCCTCGACCGCGCCCACACCGCGCGCGTGACCTTCACCAGCGGCGGCTTCCGGGCCCTGCCCGCCGCCCAGGAGGAAGCCCTGCTCAGAGTCGCCCAGGAAGCCCTGCACAACGCACTGCGCCACTCCGGCGCCGAACACGTCGAGGTGAGCGTCGGGCGGCGCGGCTGCGGAGCCGTGCTGCGCGTCACCGACGACGGCAGCGGCTTCGACCCGAAGGCGGTCCGCCGCGCCGGACGGCATCTGGGCCTGGTCTCGATGCGGGACCGCGCGAGCGGCGTCGGCGGCACGCTGACCGTGGAGTCGGTGCCCGGCAAGGGCACCACGATCGAGTTGGAGGTCCCCGGTGGCTGACGCGATCAGGGTGCTGCTCGTCGACGACCACCAGGTCGTCCGCCGGGGCCTGCGCACCTTCCTGGAAGTGCAGGACGACATCGAGGTCGTCGGCGAGGCCGCCGACGGCGCCGAAGGAGTCGCCCGCGCCGAGGAACTGCGCCCGGACGTCGTCCTGATGGACGTCAAGATGCCGGGCATGGACGGCGTCGAGGCCCTGCGCCGGCTGCGCGAACTCGACAACCCCGCGCGCGTGCTCGTCGTCACCAGCTTCACCGAGCAGCGCACGGTCGTACCGGCCCTGCGCGCGGGCGCCGCCGGATACGTCTACAAGGACGTGGATCCCGACGCCCTCGCCGGCGCCATCCGCTCCGTGCACGCCGGCCACATCCTGCTCCAGCCCGAGGTCGCCGGCGCCCTGCTCTCCCAGGAGGAGGCCAACTCCGGCCAGAGCAGAGGCGGTTCGCTCACCGAACGGGAGCGCGAGGTGCTCGGCCTGATCGCGGACGGCCGCTCCAACCGCGAGATCGCCCGCGCCCTCGTGCTGTCCGAGAAGACCGTCAAGACGCATGTCTCCAACATCCTGATGAAGCTCGACCTCGCCGACCGCACCCAGGCCGCGCTGTGGGCCGTACGCCACGGCGTGACCGGCTGAAACGCCCTCCCCAAGGCCTCACCCACGGCAACAGCCCAGGCTGAGATTCATACCGTCGTGGGAATGTCACCCGGACGGCGCATCCTCCGGCGATCTCCGCCGTTCTCCAGTGCGTGCTGCGGCGAGCCGCCGCGGTGAACGTCAAGGAGGGGTTGGAAAGTGAAGAACCTGAAGAAGGCCGCGGCCGTGACGATGGTGGCCGGTGGCCTGGTGGCGGCCGGTGCGGGGATGGCCTCCGCCACGGAGGGCGCCCACGCCTGCGGCGAGGCCCTGGGCTCCCCGGGCGTCATCTCGGGCAACGTCGTCCAGGCCCCGGTGCACATCCCGGTGAACGCGGTCGGCAACAGCGTGAGCGTGGTCGGCGTACTGAACCCGGCCTTCGGCAACAGCGGCCTCAACCACTGAGGTCCGGCCGACAACGACCACAGGCCTCCCGGTGCCCATCGGGAGGCCTGTCATGTTGTCGTCCCGCTTCCCCAGCCCGTCCGGCCCCCGAGCACCAGGGCCGCAGGCCCGGCGGCGGCGTCCGCGGGCGGCAGCCCCCAGGTACGCCCGCACCGGACCCCGGCACCCGTCGGCCTACCGCACGCCCCGCTCCCGCTCCTCCACGATGGAGTTGTACGCCGCCACCTGCGCCCGCCGCGCCGTCCGCTCGACGGGCCGCAGGGCCTCCGCCCGAGCGGCCATCTCCGAGGAGCTGACCGCACCCCCATGCCCGTTGCCGTACGCCAGCGACACCAGCAGCGCGACCCGCTGCGCCAGCTCCAGCACCCGCACCGCACGCGGCGGATACCCCGGCGCCAGCACCTCCCGGCCCCGCTCGGCCCGCGCCCGGTACGCGTCGATCGCCGCCTCCGCCACCGGGCCCGCCCCGGCGACGTCCAGCTTCGACAGCACCTCGGTCGCCTCGCGCAGCGCCTCCGCCAGCTCCCGCTCGGCCTCGCCCAGCGACGGCACATCGGCGGGCGGCGCCTCCCGCACCGGCAGCACATGCCAGACCACCTCGGCATGCACATCACCCGCCGGCCCGGCCTCGTACACCTCCGGCACCAGCCCGAACGCGGCGCCGTGGCAGACCACCGCCTCCTCGGCCTCCAGCGCCCGCGCATTGAACTCGGGCGGACCGCTCAGCCCCAGCGGATGCCCCGGCGCCGGCAGCGCGACCCGCAGCCCGGTCGCCCCCAGCGTCCGCAGCCGCCCCAGTGCCAGCGTGAGCCCGACCGGCGCGGACTCCCCGGGCAGCCCCTCCACCCGGTGCACCGTGTCCTCGCTCACGATGGCGAGCGCGGCGTCATCCGGAGAGACAAGTCCGGCCAAGAGGGCATTTCCCCAAGCGGCGAGGCGTCCTGAACGCGGTTCCGAGAGCATGCCCCCACCCTAAGGACCGGACCGATGGAATGGGGCGGGGCACTCGTGGCGTAGATTTCATAAGGGCTGCGCCCACAGGCGCGGCGGACCGAGCCACAGGCGTACGCGACAGCCGAGACCGGCCACACTGCAAGGGGAGACAACGCGCTCATGAGCGATGTTCTGGAGCTTCAGGACGTATCCGTGGTCCGCGAGGGCCGGGCTCTGGTGGACCAGGTCTCCTGGTCGGTGAAGGAGGGCGAGCGCTGGGTCATCCTCGGACCCAACGGCGCCGGCAAGACCACCCTCCTGAACGTCGCCTCCAGCTACCTCTTCCCCAGCAAGGGCACCGCCACCATCCTCGGTGACACCCTCGGCAAGGTCGACGTCTTCGAGCTGCGTCCCCGCATCGGCGTGGCCGGCATCGCCATGGCCGAGAAGCTCCCCAAGCGCCAGACGGTCCTCGAGACGGTACTGACGGCCGCCTACGGCATGACCGCCCACTGGCAGGAGGAGTACGACGAGGTCGACGAGCAGCGCGCCCGCGCCTTCCTCGACCGCCTCGGCATGAGCGACTACCTCGACCGCCGCTTCGGCACCCTCTCCGAGGGCGAGCGCAAGCGCACCCTCATCGCCCGCGCCCTGATGACCGACCCCGAGCTGCTCCTGCTGGACGAGCCCGCCGCCGGTCTCGACCTCGGCGGCCGCGAGGACCTGGTCCGCCGCCTCGGCCGGCTCGCCCGCGACCCCATCGCCCCCTCGATGATCATGGTCACCCACCACGTCGAGGAGATCGCCCCCGGTTTCACCCACGTCCTGATGATCCGCCAGGGCAAGGTCCTCGCCGCCGGCCCGATCGAACTGGAACTGTCCTCCCGCAACCTCTCCCTCTGCTTCGGCCTCCCGCTCGTCGTGGAGCAGGTCGGCGACCGCTGGACGGCTCAGGGCCTGCCCCTGTCCTGACCCTCCGCCCAAGGTCCTCCCGAGCCGGTCCCGCTCCCTTTCGCGCCCTGTCCGCCGCCCGGCCCCGGCCCTACCATGACCCTGTGAACGACATCGACGCATGGGTGTGGTGGCTCGTCGGCGCGGCGGCGCTCGGAATCCCGCTCGTCGTCACCGCCATGCCGGAGTTCGGCATGCTGGCGGTGGGAGCCATCGCGGCCGCCGTCGCCGCGGGCCTCGGCCTGGACGCCGTGATCCAGGTCCTCGTGTTCGTCGCCGTCTCCGTCGCGCTCATCGCCGTCGTCCGCCCCATCGCGGCCCGCCACGGCAGACAGCTCCCGCAACTCGCCACCGGCATCGACGCCTTGAAGGGCAAGCAGGCGGTCGTCCTCGAGCGCGTCGACGGCTCCGGCGGCCGCATCAAGCTCGGCGGAGAGGTCTGGTCGGCCCGCGCCCTCGACACCGACCGGGCCTACGAAGTGGGCCAGGCAGTGGACGTCGTCGACATCGAAGGGGCCACCGCCATCGTCATCTGAGGCATCCTGCACACGAGTTGGACGATGGTCTGTCAGACTCGACCAGCAAGATCTTCTGCAACCACGAGATCTGCCGAAGGCGCCGAGGCGGAGAGGGGTACGGGGAACACGATGGGATCGGTCATCATCGTCCTGGTCATTCTGGTGGTGTTGGTCTTCATCGCCCTGATCAAGACCATCCAGGTCATCCCACAGGCCAGCGCAGCCATCGTCGAGCGCTTCGGCCGTTACACACGCACGCTGAACGCGGGACTGAACATCGTGGTCCCGTTCATCGACACCATCCGCAACCGCATCGACCTGCGCGAACAGGTCGTGCCCTTCCCGCCGCAGCCGGTGATCACCCAGGACAACCTGGTCGTCAACATCGACACGGTCATCTACTACCAGGTGACCGACGCCCGCGCGGCCACCTACGAGGTCGCCAGCTACATCCAGGCCATCGAGCAGCTGACGGTCACCACGCTGCGCAACATCATCGGCGGCATGGACCTCGAACGCACCCTGACCTCCCGCGAGGAGATCAACGCCGCCCTGCGCGGCGTCCTCGACGAGGCAACGGGCAAATGGGGCATCCGCGTCAACCGCGTGGAGCTGAAGGCCATCGAACCGCCCACCTCCATCCAGGACTCGATGGAGAAGCAGATGCGCGCCGACCGTGACAAGCGCGCCGCGATCCTCACCGCCGAAGGTACCCGCCAGGCCGCCATCCTCACCGCCGAGGGCGAGAAGCAGTCCCAGATCCTGCGCGCCGAAGGTGAGGCCAAGGCCGCGGCCCTGCGCGCGGAGGGCGAGGCCCAGGCGGTCCGTACGGTCTTCGAGGCCATCCACGCCGGCGACCCCGACCAGAAGCTCCTGTCCTACCAGTACCTGCAGATGCTCCCGAAGATCGCCGAGGGCGACGCCAACAAGCTCTGGATCGTCCCGAGCGAGATCGGCGACGCCCTCAAGGGCCTCTCCGGCGCCATGGGCAACTTCGGCCCCCTGGGCGGCGGTGGCCAGGGCAACGGCGGAGCCAACGTCCCCGCACAGAACAACGGCCCGAGCACAGAACGCCGCGAGAAGCCGAGCATCGACTAGGAGTTGTGGACACGCCGGTTCCCCCTACGCCCCTCCAGGGGCGCGGGGAACTAGGCAGCGTCCCGAGCCAGCCACTCAGGCAGAGCCTCGAACTCCTCGGAGCCCAGAGCCAAGAGCATCGCATCGGCGGGAGTCGGCTCGAAGGGCTCCCGCAGCAAAGCCATCCCCGCCTCCTCCGGAGTCCGGTTGGCCTTGCGGTGATTGTCCTCCGCACACGCGGCAACCGTGTTCAGCCAGGTGTCCTGCCCACCCTGCGCCCGCGGCACCACATGGTCCACGGTCGTCGCCCTGCGCCCGCAGTACGCGCACCGGTGCCGGTCCCGGACCAGCACACCCCGTCTCGACCACGGAGCTTGTCTTCGGAACGGCACCCGCACATACCTGCACAGCCTGATCACCCGGGGCGCGGGTATGTCCACATCGGCACCGCGCATGCGCAGTTCGGGATGGGCCTGCTCGACGACGGCCTTGTCCTGCAGCACCAGGACGACGGCTCGATTCAGCGTCACCGTCGACAGCGGCTCGAAGCTCGCGTTCAGCACCAGCGTGTCCCGCATCCAGCCCACCTCCCGTGTGCACCTGCCCACCCCCCGGCGGGCTTGGATCAACTCTGGACGGGCGCGCCGAGATGGACAACGCAATAAAAAATGCCCGCCCCCGATCACTTCCAAGACCGGAGGCGGGCAAACGTTCAATGAACGCTCGGCTGAATCCGTGCTGTGCGGTCAGCCCTGCGCAGGGTTCTCGTACTCACCGATGAGCTGGGCACGCGCGATCGTGTGGAACCGCAGATTGAAGCCGACGACGGCGGGCGAGACATCGGCATCCGGACCGAGCTTCTCCTGATCCACCGCGTACACCGTGAAGACGTACCGGTGCGGCCCGTCCCCGGGCGGCGGCGCGGCGCCACCGAAGTCCTTCGTCCCGTAGTCGTTGCGCACATGTACCGCGCCCTCGGGCAGGCCCTCGAACTTGCCGTTGCCCGCACCCGCCGGAAGCTCCGTCACGGAGGCCGGGATGTCGAACAGGACCCAGTGCCAGAACCCGCTGCCGGTCGGCGCGTCGGGGTCGTAACAGGTCACGGCGAAGCTCCTGGTCTCCGGCGGGAAGCCCTCCCACCGCAGGTGCGGCGAGGTGTTGCCCTCCGCATGGACCTGGGCGCTCTTCAGCGTCCCACCCTCCTCGACGTCGTCGCTCGTCACCGTGAACGACGGCACCGGCGGATGGAAGTCGTGGGGGAGCGGCCGCCGCTTGAGCTCGGTCACCTCGGTACCTCCTGATCGATGATCTGGAACCAGCAGTCCCCGAGCCTAGAACCAGTTGCGCTTGCCGCCGACCTCGGACAGCCACTGGTTCAGATAAGCCGCCCAGTCGGTCCCCATCCAGTCGTTCAGCCCCACCTGGAAGGACCGGTAGGTGTCCGAGCCCTCGCTGAACAGACCCGGCTTCTTGTCCATCTCCAGCACGACGTCCATCGCGTGCCCGTCGGCCACGAAACTCAGCTCGACCTGGTTCAGACCCCGGTACTGCGACGGCGGGTAGAACTCGATCTCCTGGTAGAACGGCAGCCGCTGCCGCGTACCCCGGATGTGGCCACGCTCCATGTCCGCGTTCTTGAAGCGGAAGCCGAGCTGGATGAAGGCGTCCAGGATGGCCTTCTGCGCCGGCAGCGGATGCACGTTGATCGGGTCGAGGTCACCGGAGTCCACAGCCCGCGCGATCGCCAGCTCGGTCGTCACCCCGATGTGCATCCCGCGCAGTGCCTGCCCGTCGATCATCGTGACCGGCGTCTCCCAGGGGATCTCCAGACCGAACGGCACCGCGTGCACCGCACCCGCCTGCAGCGCGAAGGCGCCACCGAGCCGTACCTTGGTGAACTCGATGTTCTGCTTGTACTCCTCGTCGCCGCTCTCCACCTCGACCCTGGCCTGAAGACCGACCGACAGCCCCTCGATGTCCTGGTTCACGGACCCGCCCTGGATCCGCACCTCACCCTGGACGACACCGCCCGGCACCACATTGGCCTCGGTCAGCACCGTCTCGACCGAGGCCCCGCCGGCCCCGAGGCTCGCGAGCAGCTTCCTGAACGCCATTGACTCTCCCTTTACGAACGGACCTCGCCCCCACACACGCGATCCGCCCACACCTGGTTCCGCCGAGGGGCCGCCCCGCCTGCACTACCCTCGGAGGGCATGATCGCGCCCCCGGACCGTACGCCACTGCCCAGAGAGTTCTTCGACCGCCCGGTCCTGGAGGTGGCACCGGACCTCCTCGGCCGCATCCTGGTGCGTACGACACCCGACGGCCCGATCGCCGTCCGCCTCACCGAGGTCGAGGCGTACGACGGCCCCAACGACCCCGGCTCACACGCCTATCGTGGGCGCACCCCCCGCAACGCCGTGATGTTCGGTCGGCCCGGACACGTGTACGTCTACTTCACCTACGGCATGTGGCACTGCATGAACCTCGTCTGCGGACCCGAGGGCCGGGCGAGCGCCGTCCTGCTCCGCGCCGGCGAGGTCGTCGAAGGTGTCGAACTGGCCCGCAAACGACGAGTTTCGGCCCGGAACGACAAGGAACTGGCCAAAGGTCCGGCCCGCCTGGCCACGGCCCTGGACGTCGACCGCGCCCTGGACGGCACGGACGCGTGCGCCTCCGGCGAGACCCCGCTGCGGATGCTCACCGGTACGCCGGTAGCCGCTGACCAGGTACGAAGCGGACCGCGCACCGGAGTCGCCGGCGAAGGCGGGAATGGCGACATCCATCCCTGGCGTTACTGGGTGGCGGGCGACCCTACGGTGAGCCCCTATCGGGCACATGTACCGAGGCGGCGCCCAAGTTGACGCGCCTCGCCGGGGTGCGTAATGTATCCCGAGCCGCTGAACCGGGTACGGCAATCGCCTGCAGCCGGAGCGGCCAACCCACTACTCAGCTACAACCCCTCGCCGGGGTCGATTTTGGCGCGCCCGCGTGCCCGAATTCGAACTCGCGAGACTCGATCGAGACTCGATTATGAGTCGCCGAGAGAATGAGCTAACGTAGTGAATGTCGAAAGGGCGGACGGCGAAAGCCGAAAACCTGGAGGACACCCGCCGACAGGGAATCGGATCGAGAAAAGATCTGATAGAGTCGGAAACACCGAAGGGAAGCGCCCGGAGGAAAGCCCGAGAGGGTGAGTACGAAGGAAGCGACCGTT
>NZ_JBEPBF010000109.1:0-34840 GCF_040298985.1 Streptomyces sp. NPDC001093
GCCAGATAGGCGTCCGGGTCGTGGAGGACCAGCTCGATGAACCGCTGCGAGGTGTTGCGTACCCGCTGCTCGCGTATCCGCACCGCGGCTATCTCCTCCCAGCCGAACCGGCCCAGCCTCACATGGTCCACTCCCGCGTCGTCCAGCACCAGCTCCGGTCGGTCGCGCAGCAGGCGCTGGATGATGAGCACCGCGCAGAACCCGAAGAAGAGCACGGCCAGCGCCCCCGCCACCGTCATCTTCACGGTGCTGTGGGCGACCAGGAGAACGATGCCCACAGCCACGAAGACCACAGAGCCGGCCAGCATGGCCCACACACGTCCCTTGGCAAGCGGGTAGACCGTCGGGGGCAGCGGAACGCCGTTGGGGATCACGGGCTCAGACTGTAGGACCATCGCCCTCGTCAGCGGAAGCCTTTTCGCAGGCCCTGCGGTGCCCGTGGCCGTCCCGTCTGCCTCACCCCCTCGGTGCTGGAACGGGTCTGCTCGGCTTCGCCGGGGTCCAGCGCGAGAACCTGCCCGGGATGTCCAGGTCCAGGGGGTGGCAGGCTGGGCACGGTCTCAACTCCTTCTGGCCCGGGCGGATACGGCCCGCGGTTGACACTGGGACGGTGCGGCGGACGGATCGAAAGAGGGGCGACGACGGGTGAGGGGCATGGCGGGCGAGGGCGGTCCGGTGACGTTGCGGGGGATCGCCGAGCGGCTGGGACTGCACGTCTCGACGGTCTCGCGGGTACTCAACGGCCCGGCAGACGAACAGGGCCGGGCGGCCTCGGGCCAGACGGCGCGCCGGATCCGGGAGCTGGCCGACGAACTGGGCTACCGGCCCAACCCGCACGCCACCAGCCTGCGCACCCGCCGCAGCAACCTCGTCGGCGTGCTCTTCCCGCGGCTGTCGGAGATCGTGGTGGCTACCATCTACGAAGGGATCGAGGAGGAGGCGACCGAGCACGGGCTGTCCGCCTTCGTCACCAACACCCATGACGATCCGGCCGTGCAGCGCGAGCAGATCGCGATGGTCCTCGGCCGCCGGGTGGACGGCCTGATCATCGGCGACGCACACCTGGACGGCGCAGCGCGTGCGCGCGGCCCGGCGCAGACGTTTCAGCTCGTCTTGAGCCTCGACGCTCAGTTGGTCCTCGACACCGGCTTCGGGCTCGAGCCCGTCGTCGTCCAAGACGCCGAACCCCTCCGCGGAGAACGCGTCGCTGTCGAAGTACAGCACCCGCGCGCCGCACGCGTGGGCGAGGTCGATGAAGTCTGCCGCGTTGACCACATCGCCCGTCAGCAGCACGTGCCGGCCCTCTCCTCGTGGTAGGGCAGCCAAGGGCTTCAGACCCTTCGCCTGAGCCCATGCGGAGCTCTGAGCGACAAGTTTCTGCAGATCAGCACCGATGGTCCGCTGAACCGGAACCGACACGGGCTACTCCCTCCAACCCGATCGCCACCCTTTGTAGCGACTCGGCAACAGAGAGTAGGGATCCGGGTCTGACAACCGGCCGCCGGCTTCATCGCCATCGGGCAGAATCGGCGCGAGCGGTACAAGACCGCCACGGACCTCTTACGCCGCCGACGGGCGGACTGGGAGACCAACCGGGCGCGGCGCGTCTCCCTGTCTAAACCGTGTTGCAGCGGGCTGTACCTAGGCTGCTGCCCAGCACCGCCCAAACGTAGGTCAGAGCGTCGAACTCCCCATCTAAACCCCCAAAGTTCACCTACTGACTAGCTTGCCTCCCAGACATAGTTCACCTCGTCCGGGATGTCACAGAAGGATCCGGTGAGCTCCAGCAGTCACTCTCACCACTCGAACGGCGACGAGCGCTGGTTCGAGCTGGTGCGGGAGGTGTACCTCCAGGGTGCACCGGTGTTCGACGTCCCGGACTGGGTCACGGAGCGCATGTCGCCCGACGCCACGCGCTCCGGCATCAGGTGGCGGCTGTTCTACGGCATGACCATGAAGGAGGCCCGGAACCACCGGAACAAGATCCTCGCCAACTCGGCGAGGCCGGCCGCCCTCTTCCTGGAGCCGCTCGAG
Organism: Streptomyces sp. NPDC001093; assembly: GCF_040298985.1. NCBI lineage: Bacteria > Bacillati > Actinomycetota > Actinomycetes > Kitasatosporales > Streptomycetaceae > Streptomyces > Streptomyces sp. NPDC001093. Next base: position 2,035 of record NZ_JBEPBF010000109.1, read on the forward strand.
CCGTTCCTCTCCCACGGGATCCGCGCACAGCCCACGATCGACGCGCCGGACGGCTGGGACCCGGCCGAGAAGGAGCTGGAGATCCTTCGCGCTCTGAACTACGTCTCCACCGGGCGGCTGACGCCCCGTGAGCAGGAGTCCGTCCATCTGGGCTGCGTGATCCCCATGGGCCGTGCTGCCGCGGCCGAGGTCATGGGGATCGCCACCGACGAGCTGAAAGCCCACATCAGCAATGCCTACAAGAAGATGCGCGAGGACGGCATCGACGATGCGCCGATGAAGTGGTTCCTGACCGGGAAGCTGCCCAAGTCCCGTCCTCCGCAAGCACGTACGTAAGTGAGTTCAGAGAAACCCGAAGGAAGCCATGACCAGTACCTGCAACACCGACGATGCCCAGGAGGAAACTGTGGCCGCGCGCCCTCCGCTCCCGGACCCGGAGACGTACATCCGCGCCTACACCGCCTCTTTCGCGAAGGCCCGCCGTGAGAGCCGAAAGACCGTGATCCAGCAGAGGAACCGGAAGCTGCGTATCCCCCGGCGCCCTCTGACGATCGGTGTCACGGTGCTGCTCGTGACGATGGCGATCGTGACGATGACCATCGGGGGGGTGCGGACGGTGACCGGACTGCCGATCACCGCCACATGGGTCGGCTACCTCGCCCTCAACGACGTGCGCCTCTCGGTGGCCTACGACAACCCCGGCTGGCGGCAGAGGCACCGCGTCCTCTACCGGCTGATCCCCCGTCACCCGCTCGACTGACGGAAACCGCCCAGCGCCTCCAGGATCGCGAACCCATGGAACACGCTGAGCGGCCGCAGCCCACCCCCTGCCTGCTGATCAGAACAAAGACGGAGGAAGAGCTCATGTCTTCATTTTCCATCCACGGCCTGCTGTGCGGGGCGACTGATCAATCGTCTACCTGTTCCGTCCGATCCTGCCCGCCCGGCAGGCGGAGGATGACCGACCCTCCCGCACACGCGTGCGCTCCCCGACGGCTGTTTTCGATACCCCGCATCCACCGGGCTGAAAGGCCCTGAACGCGGACTGCGGCCCCAGGCTTTGCAGAGCCTGAGACCGCAGCCACTACATGCACCGCCCAAGCGGTACACGGAGAACCTTTCGACGCTCGCCGGGTGATCTGCCAGGACCGGCCCGACGGGCATCCTCCCTAGTTCTCAGTTAGGGCACCCCAATCATGCCCTCTCCTCCTCCCATTCCGTAGCAAAACGCCGGTGATGCCTTCCCCACCCTCGTGATTCAGGCCAGCCGCACGGCCAGCGAAGGCTTCAACAGCACCTCCACCTGGGCCGCGCTCATCGCGCTCGCCGGCATCCTTCTTACCGCCGTCGCCACCTTCGTCTACCGCCGGCTCGACAACACGGCCAAGCCCCTTCAGAAGGAGTCCGCGGTCCTCGACAAGGTGGCCGTCGAGCTCGACAAGCTGACCGGAAAGACCGCGACCAGGGACGACATGAAGGAGCTGAGGGAACTGCTCTCTCGTCAAGCAGGCCGAGCGCCGCTTCCCCGACATCCCCTTCGGCACCGTCGTCGCCACCATCGAGGCGTACGAGAAGACCGCGATCACCCAGGAGTGCGCCAAAAAACTCACCAAGGTGCTCACCAACAAGAAGTACGTCGACGAAGCCCTCAAACTCTCCCACGAGCAAGGAGCCCGCATCGCCGACATCCGCGCCGCCATCGACACCGTCCAGGTCGTCATCCACCGCAAACTCAAACGGTGACGCACCCAGAATCGACGTCCCATTACCCTGCGCCGGCAGGCGCCGACCTACGTCCACCACCGACCAGGTTGCGCAGGTGGAGGCCGGAATGATCGACACGACCGCGCCCGAGGTGTGCCGGGAGGCGGTGTACGAGGTCCTGCTCGACGGGGGGGCGTGACACCCGAGCGGAGCCGTGTCCGACCGGCAGCGACGTCACTCCGTGCGGGTGCGACCGTTCTTGAGCACCGCGTAGTAGTGGCTGTAGCGGAGTTCCAGCTTGAACACCAGGCCGTACCGTTTCCGGATGGCGGCGACCGTGGCGGTCTTCGGGTCACGCACCACGCGGGACGCCGGCGGATCGTCGACCAGGCCGGCGTAGGGCTCCTCGACCAGCCGGGCCGGGGCGCCGCCACGTGTCGTGTCCCAGGTCAGCATCTGTCCGGATAAGGCCATCACCGTCGGTTCCGGGGCCTTGGGGCCCTGGGGGTTCGGGCCGTGCCCGCGGTAGTAGGCGACGAGTCGCTTGCCGTGGTCGTCGTGCGTGAACGGTATGGGGCTCTTGGATCCGGCCGGCCCGGACCGGTCGTGGTCGCCCGCGGTCAGGATCCCGTCGAGGGTGTCGCCCACGTGCCTGGGGTCGGCGCCGTAGTAGGCGGTGACGTTCATCGAGCAGGCGATCTTGTAGTTGTCGGTCTTCTGCTGGAAGAACCAGCCCGGTCCCGATCCCGGCACGCACACGTCGTGTACCACGATCAGGCCGAGCGACAGGGGCGTGCGGTCGGCGTACGCCCGTGCCACGTCCCGGAGTTGTTGCTCCGCCCGCTGCCGGGCCTGCACCGCCTGGCCGCTCTCCCCGAGCTTGCGCAGCTGCTTGTCGCTGACGGCACGGTCCGGGGTCGTGGAACAGGCCGAGACGGCGAGCATGATGACCACCGCAAGCGATCCCCATACGCTCTTCGAGCCGCTGGCACGCCGCGTGAAGGCCCTCATGCCTGTCTGCCTCTCATCGACAGTCGCCTCTCCGTCGTTGTACGCCTGGCCCGACCGTCACTGTCCACCAGGACGGCCGGGCCGGGCATGAGTACCCGTACTCAGACGGCTACAGGCTCATGCCTGCCATCGTGCGGTCGAGAGCGTTCGCGTACAGGCGCGCGCCACCGATCTTCGGCTGGAACCACTGGGCCGACAGGCCGTACTGGTTGATGAGCGGCCAGTCCTTGATCGGCTCGTCGGACTTGGTCAAGGTCTTGACGATGCCGTGAAGCTGTTCCGGGCCACCGCACACGCCTTTGCCTGCGAAGTCGCTCTTGGGGTTGGAGAACCACACGTCGATGCCCGAGAGGCCTTGGCGTCGTCGGCCGCGCCCTGCATCGCCGCGCCAGCGTGTCGTCGAGCCAGGCCGCGGATGCCTCCGACAGGCCGATGGCCATGCCGCTGAAGCCGATGTTCAGGCACGATCCCTTGTCGGAGATCAGGGGCGGGTACCCCATCAGGACGATCTTCGCGTTCGTTCCCACCACAACGGCGTGCGCTACTGGTTCAAGTAACCCCTCAATAGCTGGGCGCGTTTCTCAGGGGACACCTACACCGTTGATCATTTGTGGCCTTCAGCGGTGCTGGCCTGGACTGTCCGGCAATATGCGTGTTCGTGGGGCGGCTGCCGGTGGGGATGGATGATCTGGTCGAGCACTGGACGGTGCTCGACGACGAGCGGGAGCTCGTGGCGGGCAAGCGGGGCGCGAAGAGGCTTGGGTTCGCGCTGCTGCTGAAGTACTACACCCAGCACGGCCGTTTTCCCCGGGGACGGACGGAGTTCCTGGACGAGGTGGTTGGCTTCGTCGCCCGGCAGATGAAGGTGTCGGCGGCAGACTTCGGCCTGTACGAGTGCTCTGGGGGGACGATCGAGTATCACCGTGCGCAGATATGCGAACATCTCTGCTTTCAGGTGTGTTCGGTGCAGGGCGCGAAGAAGCTGACGGACTGGCTCGCGATGAACGTGGCGCACGCGGAGCGGAATGCGGATCGGGTGCGCGAGGAGCCTGCAGGCGTCGCTGGTGTACGTCAACACCCTGGTGCTCCAAGATGTGCTCGCCGAATCCGCATGGGCCGATCTGCTTGCCCAGCCGACCGGCGCGGCCTGACACCGCTGTTCTGGTCCCATGTCCGCCCCTACGGCGAGGGGCGCCTCGGCCTCGGCTCCCGACTGGGCCTCGGCACCCGCACACCGGAAGGGGAAGTCCGGTGACGTGGACACCGCCGGCACCGCGGGTGCCGAAGGCGGGCCGTCACCTACGGCCCCGTACAGCTCGAATCACCTCGGCGACGGCCATCAAGACCGTGGCACGGTCCCGCGAGGCGGTGTCCTTCAGCGCGACGACGACGATCAGCACGGCTGCGGCAGCCGCGACCAGCATGCCGGCCACGGGCAGCAGAGCCCAGGCGGTGACGTCCATGGCAGTCCCTCCGTCCGTGCCGCCGTCCGACGAACGGCACGAGGCCATTCCACAAGAGCGGAACCAACCCGGCGAAGACCTGCCGGACCGAGTGGACAACACCAACAAAAGGGCAGGTCACAGGCGCATTCCGGCCGGCTCTGAGCGGATCCGCCGGATCCAGAGCAAGCGGGAAGGACCGCGGTGAGCGAGAAGACGGGCCGCAGCGCGGGACGGCAGGCGCTGCGCGAGGCGCTGCGAGACCTGGAGAAGACAGCGCTTGAGAAGACGGGCAGAAGCCGCGCAGAGGCGATCGCCGAGGCAAACCGCCGGCTGGTGGAGGCCGGGCTGCCGGAGCGCGGGACCACCACGGTGGGCGGCTGGTTCGAAGCGGGCAGCCCGGCGAAGGATTTCCTATCCCTGTGGGCCGTGGTTCAGGTACTGCATGAGTGGTCCGGAAAACAGTCACCAGACACCCGCAGCGGCCCCGAACGCGCCCGGGCAACAGCCTGGTGGAAGGGCACCGAGGAACTGTGGAAGAAGCGCTGGGAGCAGGCCAAGGAAACCCGGCCACCCACCGCTTCACCAGCCAACGCACCGCTGATAACCGCGTACCTGACGGCGGCGCGTGAGGTCGCCAGAAGGCATCCCCATCCAGGCGTGCCGGGCGCCGGGAATCTGCCGCCACTCGACAATGTCCGCGTGCCTCGGGGGGCTCGTATCCCGGCTGCGGACCGCCAGACCAGCTCCGGCCCGGGCACCGCCGGCGCGGGGGGAGACCAGCCCGGTGCGGAGGTGCCCGCCACCGAGGTCTTCGGACACGACCGGCCCATATGCGTCCTGCTGGGCAGCCCCGGTGGCGGCAAATCCACGCTGCTGCGCACTTACCTGGCCGATGTCGCCGATAGCTGGCTGAACGGTAGGACCGGGAAGACGATCCCGGTCATGGTGAGCGCGGCAGCACTGGGCGGCACGGACCCGCTGCCCACGGCGCTGGCCAAAGCCGTCACCGGCGAGCTGCGGCAGGTCGGGCTGCTGGAGGAGCTCGGCGCGGACTTCTTCCGCTGCCCGCCGCGCGCCGGGGGATCCTGGCTGGTCCTGGTCGACGGTCTTGACGAGATCCCCGATGCCGATACCCGCAGTGCTGTGGTGACGATGCTCGCCGGCGCTGCCGCGGCCGGGACGGGGCTGTACCGGTTCGTCGTAGCAACCCGCCCCTTGCCCCCGGCGGAACTCGACGCGCTGGGCGGGCAGGCGCCGCGCTACGAACTGCAGCCCTTCACCACCGACGACCTGCGCACCTACGTCGAAAAGTATTTCAGCAGCCGGTGGCCGCAACAGGAGGCCACCCGCCGTGCCCATCAGTTCACCGGCGCGCTCCGCGACGCCAGCCTGGCCGAGCTGGCCCGCACCCCGCTGATGGTCTTCATGCTCTGCCAGCTCCACCTCGCCAAGCCCGAACGCCCGCTGCCGGACGGCCGCACCGCGGCGTACAAGGAGTTCACCGACCTGCTCTACGAAACCAACGCAAGCAAGCATGTCGCAGACAGCCACGAAAAGGCGATCAAGCACCTCGTGGAGAGCCTTCAGAGTCCCCGGGCGCGTAAGGAAGCCGACGCCGCCGCCCGGCATGTCCACGAACGGCTGCTCGAGCTGATCGACTACCTGGCCTACCGGCGACTTTCGGACCACGCGACCTCAGTGGCCGAGGCACTGGCCTCACACGAGGCCGTGCGCCGCCCTGGCAAGGTGCGCCCAGAGCGGTGGGAGGCGTTCTTGGAGAACCTGCTCCGGCACACCGGGCTGCTGGTCCACCGCGCCGACGGCCTCGGCTTCCCCCACCAGACCTTCCTCGAATACCACGCCGCCCGCCACGCCACGCGCAACGAGGCTGCTCGCGCCGAACTCCTCGACGAGCTGTTCCCTGCCGGACACGGACCCCAGGTTCCCACCACCGAACCGTCCTACTTGGGCTTCCTTCTCGATGGTCTTGTCGTCCCCTCCGACGGCCTCGCAGCCGAGGTCGCCGAGCGCGTGGAAGACCTCACAGCACACGGAGGCCCGGGTGCGTGCTCGTTCCTCACAGCGCAAGTGCGACTGAGGACCAATTTGCCCCCGGCGTCCACCGCCCGCCAACTCACCCGCTTCATCAAAGACATCACCCTCCCCGGCATCTGGCGCGTGGAGGCGGCGAAGATGCTGGCCGGGATGGAGGACTACCAGCACGACGGCGCCGTCGCGCTGAAAGACCTGGCCCAGGAAGCCCATGACACCACCCCCTTCGGCCCTGTCCTCGACATCTACCGCGTGGAGGCCGCATATGCGCTGGCCAGGGTGGAGGGGCACCGGCACGACGGCGCCGCCGCACTCAAAGCCCTGGCCCGGGACACCACCCTCAACCGCGAGCGTTTGGTGGCGGCCACAGCGTTGGCCGGGCTCGAGGGGCACCGGCGCGACGGCGCCGTGGCGCTGCTCCTCCTGGCCCAAGACACCACTCTCAACGACCCTGTCCTCGGCATCTACCGCGTGGAGGCGGCGCAGGTGCTGGCCGGGATGGACGAGTACCGACGCGACGGCGCCACCGCGCTGCTCCAACTGGTCTTGGACACCGCCCTCAACCCCGAGCGTTTGGTGGCGGCCAGAGCGCTGACCGGGACGGAGGGACACCGGCACGACGGCGCCGCCGCGCTGCTCCACCTGACCCAAGACACCACCCTCTTGGGCCTCGCTCGCGTGGAGGCGGCGGAGGTACTGGCCGGGATGGAGGACTACCGGCACCACGGCGCCGCCGCGCTGATCGAACTGGTCGGGGACACCACCCTCAACGACAACTGCCGCGTGCGGGCGGAGTGGGCGCTGGGCAGGGTGGAAGGATACGAGTGGACCAGACCAGAGCCCTCGCCGAGCTCCCCGGGCAACGGACTTCAGGAGAATCGACCTGCGAGTCATGACCCTTGACAGTCCTGGGCCGGCTGAGTGGCCGTGGGCGGGTCCAGCGCATCGCACCAAGCGGTTGCAGCTAAGCGATTCGAACGAACCGCTTCCGAAACCGCCGTACTGCTGCGACGAGCCACGTCGGAGTAGAGCCCGGCGCTGGCGGGTGCGGCGGCTTGGTGACCGCTGTGGAGCCGCAGCAACAAGGAACCTGGATGGGGACGGGCGGGCTTCGCCCGCGGGTGAGGGCAGGGCCGGGGGGTTCGGGGCTTGCCAGGCCAGCCCCGAACCGAGAAGGTGATCACCTCAAGAGTGATCACGCAGGTGGTTATGCGATGAGCCTCGATCTCTATGTCTGGCATGAGCCGACGCCGATCACGGTCGAGGGGGCACTGTTTGTCTGCCAGAGCCTGGCAGACGGCGATGACAGCGTCGTTCAGCCGGACCCGCGGAATCTCGCCCTCATTGATGATCTGCTCGTCGGGTTCCCCGCCCCCGATGACCCGGATGACGATGAGATCGACGACATCGTCTGGAGCCTCAGCCCGGACGCAAACGAGCACCGGTTGATCCTTGCCGTCGGCTGGTCGCGAGCCGACCGCTTCTCGCGGGCGGTCTTCGCCCTTGCACGAAAACACGGCCTGACCTGCTTCGACCCGCAGCGCAACGAGGTCCACAGCCCGTCCGCGTTCTGAAGGGTCGCGCCGAGATCTGCACACCCGTTCTGCCCGCCGCTTAAGCGCTCAAGCCCAGGAGGAGGCCGGGGTCCCAGCCGGGCGCGGACCCCTACCTGCTCGCCGGCGAGTCGCGTCGCAACAGCCCCCTCCTGAGGCCGTACGTGCTGCTCAGCCCGCCGCCGCGTCCAGCAATCCGAAACGGCGCGTAAGCGGTAGAAACCCGGATAGAGTCCCTCTGCACTTGCTCGCCTCCAAAGGGGGGTCCTTTGCGCGCTCGTCTTGCCGTCTCAGCAGTGGCTGTCGCCGCGGCCGGTGTCTCCTTCAGTGCCCCGGCCGCGTCCGCGGTAACGCTTCCGTCGACCAATACCGCACATCACTGTATCCACCACACCACCGGCGTGTGCGGCTGGACGCACCGCCAAAAGCCCAAGGACAAGTACGCGACCGCGAAGTGCCAGGACGCCACCGCGGACTACTCGCGGCACTCGCAGGGCACCTGCTCGCACCACCACGGCGTCCGCTACTGGTTCAAGTAGCCCTCTCCCCCGCAACGCAGGTCGCCTTCTCCGCACTCGGAGGAGGCGACCTGCGCGCTGTCGAGGCGTCTATGAACCGGCGCCATCCACCATCAGGTCAGTGACGGTTCTCGCCGCGGTGGTCGCGGTCACCACCACGGTGGTCGCGGTGATCGCGGTCGCCGCCACGGTGGTCGTCGCGGCCCCAGGAGACGGCGTCGACGAAGTGGCCGCGGTCGTTGCGCAGGGTCGCGGTGTCGCCGTGGTCCTCCCAAACCTCACGCCGCCGGTCCTGGTACACATCCGTGCGGGTGTCCCGGCCGTAACCGGTGTGGACGCGGACCGTGGCCCGGCCCTCCAGCCACACGTGGCGGAAGGTGTAGGTGCGGCCGTCCTCGTCCGACAGGGTCCAGCCGTCCAGGTTCACCGCCCGCCGGGTCGAGTTGGTGATGTCCACCCACTCCCTGTTCAGCGAGCGGTTGGAGCGCTCGTCCCAGCCCGGGGAGCCGTGCTGCACACCGCTGATGTAGACCTCCGCATGCCGCGGGTAGCCCGAGTGGTGATCGGCGGCCGCGGCCGGCAGTGCCACCGCGCCCACGGCGGCGGCCGCGACGGCGGTGACGGCGGTCAGGCGACGGACGGAAGAAGAAACGGACACGAGGTCCTCCTTCGAAGGTGCCCACACCCAGCCGGCCACAGCGGAGAACTCGCGGGCCGGCGGGGTGGGTTGTGCTGGTGTGTGGCCGGTCGGCCGCACAGGCACACCCTCCTCCCCGCCCCTCACACGGTGAAGGAAATGCGAAGGCCATTACCAATCCTGCATATTTCTGTAACTCACGCATGCAAACACCATCTAAGCCCTGAATGTGACGCTTTGGGACCCGTCAACGCCGTTGCGCCTTGAAAAACGGGGCTCTGGGGGTTGGCCCCCACGGCGACGTCGGGCACCGGGGTCGTACCGTGGATCATCTCGTTGGAGAACGGCAGCCGGACGGTGTTGATCCCGAGCTGGTGGAAGTCGGCGAGCAGCCGGTCCAGCGGGACGCGGTCGAGGCCGAGGGGTATGCCGTAGGAGTTCTGGCCGGCGTGATGGTTGGCGGGGTCGGTGACGCTCCCGCTGCCCGTCCACGACCCTTGAGCGCCGTCCCAGTTGGCCGCTTTCAGCCGGAAGCGGTTGCCCTGACCGTCGACTATGTAACGGCCCTGGGTCGACAGGGGCGCGGACCAGGTCGCAGCGGAGGGCGAGCGGGCCGGTGGGGCGGCGGACGCGGTGGTCGTCTGCGCGGCTACGAGCAGGAGTCCTGCGGCTGTTGCGGCCAGGCGCAGGACAGCTGGTGCGATCGACATGTGGACAGCCCTCGATAGTTGGGGGAGCCGGTGTGTCTCCGAGGCTGTACGGTGCCTGGTGGGACGACGGAGGTCCAGGCATCGGACGGGAGTTGACCGTCTGGTGTTGTACTCCAAGGTCGCCTCGACCATCTCGTCCACGGACAGCAGGCGCCATCCCTGTCCATGCGTGCGGCCATGCCCTCCCACACCTGCCGCAGGGCGGTGGTGACGGCCGCCGCGCGCGGCGATCCCGTATCCGAGAAATTCCGGTTGATCCTTTCCGCCAGGATCTCGAAATCGCGGCGCTCGACGTAGCCGTTTCCGTCGGCGTCGTAGGCCCCGAAGAGCCTGGCCATCTGGCGGGACAGAAGCTGCTCTCGCCCTGGGGCGGATCCCGGAGGACTATGGGAGGTGAGTGGGCAAAGGTGAGCAAAGGGGGCCCGTCATGACAACCGGAGCCTCGGACTACGACGCCTATCTGTACTCGCGCACTCCCTCCCAGGCCGAGGGCGAGCGCGACGAGCCGGCCGAGCGCGCGGGTGTGGAGCAGCACCCGGACGTCCCCAGGACGGAGCCGTCCCAGGCGGAGGGCGAGCGGACGCAGGACGCCGGAGGCGCATGATCGCCGAGTGCGGGCCGCCGCGCCGCGACTGACGCATCCGGCCGGTCGGTGTGCCCGCGCTGTCGGGCGAGAAAGCGTGCGCCCTGCTCAGTGCTGCCGAGTGCTCCGGAACCGCTCCGGAACGCTCCCGCGTAGGCCGACGGCGTGCTGCCCAGCCGGCGCGCGAAGGCGCGCCTCAGGGTTTCGCGGCGGCTGCCCCTCAGGCCGCGGTCGAGGGGCGGATGTTCTGGTTGAGGCGGAACAGGTTCGTGGGGTCGTAGGTGTCCTTGACCCTCACCAGCCGTTCGTGCACCGCCTCGGGGTACGAGGCGCGGACCTTGTCCTCGGCGGCGGCGCCGGTGAAGTTGACGTACATGGACCCGCGGCCGTGGCGGGCGATCTCCTCGCGGGCGGAGCGGGCCCAGGCGACATGGGTGTCGAAGTCCGTCGCGTCCGGGGAGGGCGCGATCACGTTGCACAGCACGCTCGGATCGCGCTGGCTGAAGGCCGTGGCCTCGGCGGGCACGCCGGCGAAGGCGCCGCCCAGTTGGTGCAGGTGCAGTTCGCTGGCGGGCGTGGGTGTCGTCATGTGGTGCCGCAGCACGGAGTCGAGCGCGGCGTCGGACGGCTCGATGAACGCCGACGTGAAGTGGTTGTGCGCGCCGGCCGTCCACAGCGGGTCCAGCAGTGACTGCACGCCCGTGTACGGCATCGGACCCATGAGGTCGGGGGCGTCCCGAGCCCCCGCAGCGGACCGACGGCCGCCTCGCCGGCCGCGGGGTCGCCCGCGTACATCCCGGCCAGTACGACGAGGCGGGTGCCGTGGACCTCCGGGGGCAGGAACGACAGCGGAGGCGCCGTTGTCAGGTTGACCAGCGTCGTCAGCTCGTCGGGCATGCGTCCGCTCGGCTCACGCCAGCCCGTGACCACCTGCCGGGCCTCATCCAGGGGGTAGATGATCAGTCCGGCCAGGGCCTGCGGCCCGACCGGGTGCAGCTGGTACTCGAGCGAGGTCACGACGCCGAAGTTGCCGCCGCCCCGCAGGGCCCAGTGGAGGTCGGAGTGCTGCTGCGGGTCCGCGCGCACCACGCGGCCGTCCGCGGTGACGACCTCGGCCGCCGTCGGGTTGTCGGAGGCCAGACCGTGGCGGCGCAGCAGCCAGCCCACCCCGCCGCCGAGCGTGAAGCCCGAGATGCCGGTCGTGGAGACCAGGCCACCGGTCACGGCGAGCCCGAAGGCCTGCGTCTCGTGGTCGAGGTCGCCCCAGGTCAGGCCGGCCTGGGGCGACCACCCGGCGCCGTACGGGATCGACGGTGGCGCCCTTCTTGGGCGACAGGTCGATGACGATGCCGTCGTCGACCGTCGAGAACCCGGCGATGCTGTGGGCGCCCCCGCGCACGGCGACGAGCAGGTCCTGGCTGCGGGCGAACTCGACGGCGCGGACGACGTCCGCGGTCACCGCGCAGCGCACGATCAGGGCCGGATGCTTGTCGTGGGCCGCGTTCCAGACCGACCGGGCCTGGTCGTAGTCGGTGTCGTCAGGGCGTACGACGGTGCCGCGCAGGCCCGCCTCCAGCTCGGCGACGGTGGCGTCCCCCAGGACGCCCTTTGCCGTGTCGATCGACATGGTCGGCTCCTCGGTGTGAGTGCTCGCGCTGATGCTCACGAACGTAGGCGACGCCTCTCAGCACTCACTCAGCAACCACTTTGACCGGTCGGCGCCACCGGCACCGTGCGCCGCAGGACGACCGGACCACGAGCGTCCCCGAGGCGGGCGAAGAGGTCACCGACCCGGGCGGCCGCCGCAGCAGCGGCCTCGCGCTCACCCGCCTGCCACGACAGCTGAGCCAGCAGGAGGGCCACCCACGCGGCGGCGGAGGTCGAGGCGGCGACGTGCTCCAGGCGCTGGGCGCGGGTCAGCAGGGCGCGTGCCCGCGCCGAGTCACCGGTGCTCCGGGCCACGAGCCCGAGGTGGAGGAGGCTGTTGGTGATGCCCGGGATGTCGTCGGTCTCCTCGAAGCCCGCGAGGACCCGGGCCAGGGCCGTCCCCGCACTGTCGGTGTCCCCGTCGGCCAGGTGGAGCAGGCCGAGGCAACCGAGGGTGATGCCTTCCTCCCGGCGGTCGCCGAGCCGGCGGCGGATCGCCAGCGCCGCGTCGAGGTACTTCCGTGCGGTGCCGTGGTCGCCCCGGCTGCGGTGGATGTTGCCGAGGGTGTTGAGGGCATGGGGCTCCCCGTGCGGGTCGGCGAGCGTGCGGAAGCAGTCGGCGCTGCGTTCGGCCGGCCGCGGTGGCGGCGCCCTTGTCGGCGTCGAGGCGGCTCGCCCATGCGAGAGTCGCCAGGGCGTAGCCGCGCGCCCGGGACGGGCCGACCGTCCGTCCGACGAGCACCGTCTCCTCGTAGAACACGGATACCCGCCCCGCCTCGTCGGCCTCGACCGCGTAACCCGGTGTCATCACCGGGAAGAACGGGCCGCTGTCCGCTCCGACGTCATCGAGCAGTCGCAGACTCTCCGTACATGCCTCGCGGGCCACCGCGCCCTCGCCACGGCAGACGGCCCAGACGCCCTCCAGGTGCGCCGCGGCGGCCAGGACCGAGGGGTCGCTCGCGTCGTGGGCGCAGGAGCGGGCCAGGTCGAGGGCGGTCCGGGCGCGGTCCCAGGTACCGCGCATCCAGAGCAGGATCGCCTGCTGGCAGTGGGCGTACGCCAGCGCCGCCGGGTCCGCCCGCCGCTCGTGGATTCCTACGACCTGCTCGGCGATGTCCTCCAGCGGGGAGCAGTCGCCGAGGCGGATCGCCAGTACGGCCCGCCCCATCAACGCCCTCGCCCGCTGCGGGGTGGGCTCAGGTGCCGCGGCCAGGGCGTCCTGTAGCCAGCGCCGGCCCTCGGCGAGGCGTCCCCGTTCGGGCCAGAACGATCGCAGGGCGACGGCCAGCCGCAGCGCGTTGTCCGGTTCGTGGCGCAGGAAGGAGCGCAGGGCCGCCCGGAGATTGTCGTAATCGGTCTCCAGCTCCAGCGAGCCCGCCCCGGAGATGCCGGTGGGCGGCTCGCGGTCCCGCGCCTCGGCCAGCTCCAGGTAGAAGCGGCGATGCCGGGCCTCGGTGGCCGCGAGTTCCCCGGCGGCCCGCAGACGCTCGGCGGCGTACTGCCGGATCGTCTCCAGCAGCCGGTAGCGGACCTCGTCCTGCCGGGGCTCCGGCCACACCAGCTAACCACCACCCTGCCCATTGGCTCAACTGTCGCACCATTGACTGCACCAATGGCACAGCTGCCTCTCGATGACGACCGGTGGGAGGCCAATGGATCAGACTTCACCCAGGCCCTGGGCAACACCTGACCTACCCCACCGGACTCTGGTAGCCACGCCCCACGCCCATCTGCGATGTCACGGCGACTTCCGCCGCATCTCACTTGGCCGGCTCCCCGACGATTGTGAAGACGTACCCGATTCCGGCTCACAGCGAGCCAATCTGCCCAGCGCCCGTGAACCGACCGCCATGGACACCGAACCTGCTGGCGGACCGACCGTATATAGCAGCGAATCCCCGGTTATGGAAACCTGGGATGCTCCGGAACATAGGGGTCGCCCGTGTGCGTACGTGGCAGTAGCGCACTGCGGAAGATGTTGACCGATACCCGTTTAAAGGACTCCGATGCTCGACGCCGCGCGAATACCCCTCTTGATGGCATCCAGCCTTAGCCCAACCCCCCCTCGAAGGGCTCACCGAGTGGAGCCCGTCCTCATGGATACCAATGAGCTCGCAGCGATGCTGAACACGTCGGCAAGCTGGGTCTACCGGGAAGCGGCAAAACTGGGACTAAAGGGCTACAAACTCGGCAAAGGTCGAAATGCAAAGGTTCTATACAAAAGGACCGAGGTCCTTAAGAGCTCGTAACACGATCATGGCTGAGCTTTCTTGAGGCGTCGCCAGCAGATGAGGCTGCAGGCCAGGGAGACGAGGGCGTCGTGCGGATCGAGGCGTCGCTCCCAGCGGACGGCCAGGCGCTTGAACTGGTGCAGCAGCGAGAAGGTCTGCTCGACGACGTAGCGGAGCTTGCCCAGGTCCTTGATGTTCGGTGCGCCTTTGCGGGAGATCACCGGCAGGATCCGGCGCCTGCGCAGCTCGCGGCGGTTGGGATTGCCGTCATAGCCCTTGTCGCCGAGCACTGCGTCCGGCCGACGGCGCGGCTTGCCGGGCTTGCCTGCCACAGGCGGGATGCCGTCAGCCAGGGCAAGGGTCTGCGTGACGTCGTTGACGTTGGCCGCGGTGGTGATGACCTTGAACGGAGTGCCCCTGCCATCACAGATCAGATGATGCTTACTGCCCGTCTTCCCGCGGTCGACCGGTGACGGGCCGGTTGCTTCGCCCCCCTTTTCGCGCGGATGTGAGAGGCATCCACGCAGGCCCGCGACCAGTCCAGCTCATCGGCCGCGTGCAGCTTCGCCGGGCAGAAGACGGTGCAACTTGTCGAAGACGCCGGCTTCATGCCACCGGCCCAGCCTGCGCCAGCAGGTCTGCCCGGAGCCGAATCCCAGCTCCAGCGGCAGCAGTTGCCAGCTGACGTCGTTGTAAAGCACGTACAAGATGCCCTGCGGACACAGCCGGTCCGGCACGGGCCTGGGGCCAGGAGCTCGCTGCGGCCAGGGCGGCAGCAACGGCTCGATCAGCGCCCACAAGTCGTCGTCCACGATCCACGGCCGGTTCCCCACACCTCACGAACGGCGGAATCGTCGTACTGGTCACGCCAGACCAGCACACCTCACCAAGATCGTGTTACGAGCTCTTATGGGCAATCAGCCACGCCACGTAATAAAGGCCCTGATTTATCACACCGGCGTCGGTGCCCCGCTCGTACTCGACCACCACCGGCGCGTTGTTCTCATCAAGGCCCAGCGAGTCGATCCGCCCGCCGTCAACGCAGTCGATGACGTACTCGCTCGCCAGGATCCGCACGCCCAGCATCGTCTCCATATGCGCTTCGACGAGATCCTGCACATCCGCCTCGACGTCAGCAAGATGCGGCATGACCTCAGTCACGCCGCCTTTCGTCGCGTGGAACAGCTTCAGGCCCGACACCTCCCCCTCCTGGACCAGAAGAGCACAACGTCGGGCGGGTGCAGATTTGATTCCGCGCGAGACATCAAACCCGTGCAGGGAGGGATGTGACTGCCGCAGGTACTTGTCACCGGGGCAGTCTCGCGACAGAACCCGAACCTCATCTACCCAGGCTGGAGTCTCCAGCTCCCTGCCCAGCACGAGGGCGCCTCCCACCCCACGCCCCGGCCTTCCAGCCCGTCAGAACCCGGCAGTGCCCACACGCAAGGAGCGAAAGAGACGGGTACTGCCGCGCAGCCGCCAGGCCAGTCCGCGTCCGGGCACACTGTCGGCCGGCACGCGGCGGGCGTCCGGCTGCCTCGCGAACGCCGGACGTGTCCCTCGCCCTGGCTGCCGCTCTCGGTTTGACCGCGCTGCAGGTGATGCGCCGCCGTCCCATCCACGCACCCGCCGGCAATCCCGGCGTTGCGAACACGGGCACACCGGCTCCTCGGGACTGAACGGCCATGTGCGAGGTCCGCGGACCATGGCTCCAGCCAGTTCCGGCCGCTACAGAGCGAGGGTGGCCGAGCAAATCACGGCGTGGCCGCCAGCCGACGTCGTGTCACACACCTCGTCAGCGCGGCAGGGTCACGACGGCGCGTACTCCGCCGGTGTTGGCCTCGGTGAGCACGATCGTCGCTCCGTGTGCCGTGGCGATCTCCTTGGCGATCGCCAGGCCGAGTCCGGTGGACCCGCTGGTGCGGCCCCGGCTGGCGTCGAGCCTGACGAACCGGTCGAACACGCGCTCGCGCTCCTTGGCCGGGATTCCGGGGCCGTCGTCGCTGATCTCCACGCGCACGCTGCCCGCATCACCCCCGGCGGTGAGAGACACTCTCGATCCGGCGTGGCGGACGGCGTTGTCCACGAGGTTGCGGAACAGCCTCGCCAGGTCCTCGGGGTTGCCGGTCACGCTGGTGTCTGGTGGGACCGAGACATCGATCCGCAGGTGCGGGGCCGTGGTGGTGGCGCGGATCTCGGCGAGCAACGCGCCGAGATCGACGGTCTCCTGCCCTGCGGCCAGTTGTCCGACGTCGGCCCTGGCGAGGGTGAGCAGCTGGGAGATCAGCTCTTCAAGCCGCCCCGTCTGCCGGACCGCGCGCGTGGCGATGTCCGGCCACGGCGCGCGGGCGGGATGGGCCAGCCCCACCTCCAGGCCGGTGCGGATCGCGGTCAGGGGGCTACGGAGCTCGTGGCTGGCGTCGGCGACGAAGCGGCGCTGGCGTGCGGCGGAGTCGTCGAGCCGGGCGAGCATGTGGTTCATGGTGCGGGCCAGGTGGCCGATCTCGTCGTCGGTGCCTGGCTCCGGGACGCGCTGGGACAGGTCCGCGGCGGTGATGGCGGTGACGGTGCGCCGGATCTGCTCCACGGGCCGCAGCGCGCGGCCGACGACCCACCACACGGTGCCGCAGGCCAGCAGGAGCGTGGCCGGCACGCCGATGACGAGGAGCCGGGCGAAAGTCTCGTCAACCTGGTCGCGTTGGTTGGTTGAGGTCACGGTGACGACGGTGACCGGTCGGCCGCCGACCGTGGTGCGCTCGCCGACGACGGAGACCTCGGCGGGGAGGATGCCGTCGGCGGCCTCCTGCCGGACCGGGGCGGTGGAGCCGGGCGGGAGCGAGAACACCGCGGATCGGCCGTCGAGGTCGCGGGTGGCGGCGAGGACGGTGCCGTCCGGCGCAAGGACCTGCGCCTGGGCCTGAGCGTCGAGCACCGACGGCGGCAGGGGCCGCGGGAAGATCGGGCCGGTCGCGGACTGCTCGATCTGGACGGCGTAGGTCCGCAGTTGGTCGGCGATGGTCCGCTTGGCCTGGTCGACCTGGAGCAGATACATCACGACCAGCCCGAGCATGACGGCGGCGGTCAGCGCGATTCCCGCCAGGAACGTGACCCGGGTCCGCACGCTGCGGGGGTGAGCCGTTCGAGCCAGGCGGTACCAGCCGCGCGGGTGCTCGGTCATGACTCCTCGCTCCTGATGACGTATCCCTTGCCGCGGACGGTCTCGATGACCGCAGGTGCCTCCAGCGTCTCGATCTTGCGGCGCAACCGGTGCACCACGACCTCGACGACTGCGGGATCGCCGTCGCGGGAGGCGTCCCAACAGTGTTCCAGCAGTTCGGACTTGGAGACGACGGTGCCTTTGTGCCGGAGCAGGTACTCCAGCACAGCGGCCTCCCGACCGGTCACATCCAGGGGTGCGCCGTCGCGGGTGACGGTGCGCGCGGCGGGGTCGAGCGTCAGGCCGGCGGCGGTGAGTACCGCCGGCCTGGCACCGAGGGTCCGTCGGGTCAGCGCGCGCAGGTGCGCCAGCAGGACCGGGTAGGAGAACGGCTTGGGCAGGTAGTCGTCCGCACCGGAGTCCAGTCCCTCGGCGTGGTCGAGGTCGTCCGTCATGGCGGTCAGCATCAGGATCGGCATCCAGCGCTCTCGCTCGCGCAGGCTCTGGGCTACTTGGTAGCCGTCCAGGCCCGGCAGCATCACGTCCAGGACGATGACGTCGTAGGCGTTCTCCGTCGCCATCCACAGTCCTTCGGTCCCGTTGTCCGCCGTGTCCACGATGTAGCCCTCGGCCGTCAGGCCCCAGACCAGGGCCTGGGCGACGTCCGGCTCGTCCTCGACCACGAGTACCCGCATGGGCTAAGCATCCCCGACGTGCAGCGGAACGGACGTCTCGCCCTCGACTACGACGGCGGGCTCCTTCGCCGGCAGCCGCAGCAGCCGCGCGGCCCGGTCCGGCAGCCACCAGTTCCACTCCCCGAGCAGTGAGACCAGCGCGGGCAGCAGCAGCATCCGGACCACGACCGCGTCCAGCAGCACCCCGAACGCCAGGCCCATGGCGATCTCCCGCACGGTGACGTCGTTGGCGGTGGCCAGCGAGGCGAGCGCGAAGAACAGGATGAGCGCGGCCGAGGTCACCAGGCGGCCGGTGCGGGACACGCCCTCGATGACGCCCTCCCGGGTGGACCGGGTGCGCTCGTACCCCTCGCGGACCCTGGCCAGGATGAACACCTCGTAGTCCATGGACACCCCGAACAGGAACCCGAAGATCAGCACGGGGGCGAGGGCGTCGATCGCGCCGTAGGTGGACGCGCCCCACAGCGCCTTCATGCCGACGCCGTGCTGGAAGACGATGACCAGCAGCCCGTAGGAGGCCGCCACCGACAGCATGTTGAGCAGCACGGCCTTGGCGGGCAGCAGGATCGACCGCATCCCGCGCGCCAGCAGCAGGAAGGTGACCACCGCGACCACCGCGAACAGCAGCGGGAACGAGCCGTAGGTGGCGCTGGTCTCGTCGATCTTCTGCGCTCCCTCGCCGCCGGCCAGGACACCAGGCGGGACGCTGCGGCGGATGTCGTCCAGCGAGGTGCCGCCGTTCGCGCTGCCGACCTCGTGCCGCGGGATGGCGATGACCATCGCGCTGCTCCCGGCGGGCCAGCCGGGCCCCGCCGGGGCGACCGCGCCGCGAAGGCTGGAGACGGTATCCAGAGCCGCCACGACGGTCCCCGCGTCGGCGGCCTTCGGCACGTACAGCGGCACGGCCGTCAGCGTCCCGGAGGGGAATCCGTCGGCTTCCAGGGTGTGCAGCCCATCGGTGTAGGCGCCGGCGGTGGCCAGCGCGTGGCTGCTCGGCGTGCTGATGCTGATCGTCGCGGCGGTGGCGGTCAGCACCGCCAGGATGCCCAGGCCGGCGACGGCCGAGGCCACCCGGTGGCGGATCACGAACGTCGACCAGCCGGTCCAGAACCGGCTGACCGGCCGCCGCCGCGACACCCGCCGGGGCCAGTCCACCCGCGGCCCGATCCTGGACAGTACCGCGGGCAGCAGCGTCAGCGCGACCAGGGTCGCGGTGGAGGGGATGAACAGGCCGGACACGCCGATGCCGCGGACCATCGAGTTGGGGATGACGATCAGCGCGAACAAGCCGAGCGAGGCCACCATCCCGCTGAACCAGACACTGTGCCCGGCCCGCCGCACGGCCGCCCGCACCGCTTCGTCATTGCTCTTGCCGGCCGCGCGCTCCTCGCGCCAGCGGGTGACGACCAGCAGCGAGTAGTCGATCGACAGGCCCAGGCCCAGCAGCGCCACGATGTACTGCACCGCCGGGTGGATCGGCGAGGACGAAGGCATCAGGTACGTGAGGCCGTAGACGAACAGCTGCATCGTCAGCACCGAGATCAGGGCCATGATCAGCGGCAGGAGCGCCAGCAGCGACCCGAACACCCAGGCCAGGACCACCAGGGCGCCGATCGCCCCGATGATCAGCTCACTGGTGACGCTGGAGTTGCCGCTGCCGGTGGTGTTGCCGGCCTCCAGGGCCCGCAGGCTGGTGCCGTGCACTGCCAGGTCCGGCGCCGCCGCCTTCGCGGCCTGCGTCAGGGCGTCGACCTGCTCGGTGGCCATGTCGTCACCCGGTTTCGGCGGGTAGGCCAGGACGACCGTGCTCGTACCGCCGGTCCCGACCAGCGTCCGGCTGCCGGTCGAGGCGTAGGAGACCACCCGCAGGCTGGGCGCCGCCTTGGCGATCCCCGCGTCCACCGCCCTCAGTTCCGTCGCGACCTGCGGCGAGGTCACGGTCTGACCTGCCGGCAGGTCCAGGATCACGACACCGGGGTCCTGGGTCACCCCGCCGAAGCCCTGGGCGATCGCCACGTCGGCGGTGTAGCCCGGGCCGCTGACATGCGTGCCCGGCTGCAACCGGCTCGACAGCGACGGGGCCAGCGCCAACCCGGCGACCGTGATCACCAGCCAGCCCAGGCCCACCAGCAGCCGATGGCGGATCACCCACCCGCTCAGCTTCTCCATGTTTCCCTCCCGGCGAACGGCAGCAGCGGCGGCCACTGCCTGTCTCACTCGGCAAGGTAGGGAGAGCTTCCTTACGAGACGCTTTCAGTGCCCCCGGTTCGCCCGTTCAACCCCGCGTCAAGCTTGGCAGAAGGGTCGCGTGGAGCGGGGTGGCGGGCCGCCGCTCGATGGCCTGGATGTGGCCGACCTTGTCCCTGTAGAGCCCGACAGCGGTCCTCGCGTGGCCAGGTTCGGAGCCGTGACGGGCGCTGCACCGAACTCTCCGCTCGGCGCAGTGGCGTCCATCGGCGGCGAGCTCGCTGCCACCGGTCCGGCCATCGTCCCGGTCACCGGACAGCCCCGGTGACCGTGGTGGCCAGGAAGTCGGCCACACGCCGCAGTGCGGCCTCCCCCTTGTCCAGCATCCCGGCGAACGCGTCGAACAGGTGCGCCACGCCGGGGGTGACCTCCAGGGTGACGGGTACGTCGTCGGCTGCGGCACGGGCCGCGAGTCGGACCGCGTCGTCGAGCAGCGGTTCGTGCGACCCGGCCTGGATCAGCAGCGGGGGGAGGCCGCGCAGGTCTGCGAAGACCGGGCTGACCAGGGGATCCGATGGATCCGCCGCAGCGGCGTAGTCCTTGGCGCGGACCGCGATCGCCTCCGGGGTGAAGGACGGGCCGACCGCCTGCTTGCCGGTCATGCTCGCGCCGGAGAGGGTCAGGTCCGCGTAGGGGGAGAACAGCCACCCCGGCGGCGGGCATCGGCAGGCCCTGGTCGCCTGCGGCGACCAGCAGCGCCGCTGCCGGGCCCGCGCCGGCGGACTCGCCGCCACGGCGCCGGTCGCCCAGAAGCCGGCGGTCCGGGAGAAGCGGTCCGGGAGAAGCCGCCGCTGGCCGCGTCGAGCAGGGCGCGGTAGGCGGCCAGCGCGTCATCAAGCACAGCGGGATAGGGGTGCTAGAGGGCGAGCCGGTAGTCGACCGAGATGACGCGCATGCCCGTGCGCCGAGCGCCTCCGGGCCGAGCTGCAGCAGGCGCTGCCCCGCCAGGAGCACGTCTTCTCCGGCGAGGCTTTCGACCCCGCCACCGCCGCCCGCGCGTTCCAGCTCGCCGGGACCGACTGCACCGTCTCCGTGCTCAGCGGCGCGCTGCTGGCGCGGATCTTCGAGCAGTCGCCCCGCTCCACCGTGCTCTTCTCGCGCTGGCACCACGTGGTCTTCGCCGACGCCGAGCACGGCCCGGTGGACCTGCTCGTCCACAGCGGCACACCGCCGCCGCTGCGCACGCGGGTGCTCTTCGAGGAGGGGGACTCGTGCCTGATGTCGAGCCACCACCCCTTCGCCCAGCGGCCCGCACTGTCGCCTGGGGATTACCCGGGCTGCGCCCACGTGGTCGTCGATGTCACCGACGGCCGGCAGAGCCACGGCGACCAGCGCCTGGCCTCCCTCGGCAGCCCGAGGCGGGCCGCGGTGACCGTTCCCTACCACGCGGCCTCCGCCGCGGCGGTACCGGGCACCGCACTGGTGGCGACCCTGCCGAGCGACTTCGCCGTCCGCCACGCGGTCCCGGGCACCACCAGCGTCATCCCGGCCCCGCAGGAGATCGGCGCGATGCGCTACGCGATGTGCTGGCACCCCCCCCGCCTGGACGACGACGCGGCACACCGCTGGCTCCGCAACACCATCGTCGCGACGCTGGGCGCCGCGTGAGGCAGGCTCAGACCTCGGCCTCATCGCAGCGTTGGGCGCCGCCGAGGAAACTCACGGCATGGGCGCGGAAGGCCGCCACCAGGTGGTTGCGTTCGTGGGCGCGGCTGACCAGCACGACGTGGCTGGGTTCGACGCCGTCGAGCGCGACGGCGGCGAGGTCAGGGCGCAGGGTGTGGCTGGGGACGGAGATAGTGACGGCCTGGCCGCCGGCGACGAGTTCGAACTGGTCGGCGGCGGTCTCGATCAGCGGCCCGTCGGGGGCCGGGCGGCCGTCGGGGCGGGGGTCGATCCGCCAGAAGGCGCTGGCCAGCGGGTCGGCTCCGCGTACCTTGGGCAGCGGCTCGTCGGCGATGTCGGCCAGGGTGACCGAGCTGCGGCCGGCCAGCCGGTGGTCCAACGGGACCAACAATACCCGGGGCTCGTCGTAGAGGGCGGTCACGTCAAGGCCGTCGGTGGGGAACGGCAGGCGGGCGGCGACGGCGTCGACTTGGTGGTCCAGCAGCGCGCGGCGCGGTTCGTCGGGCGTCAGTTGCTTGGTCCGCACCTCGGCGTCGGGGTGGCGGCGGCGCAGTTCGCGGACGGCGGGGGTGACGATGATGCCGGGCGTGTGGCCGATGGTGATGCGGGCGGGCCGGGTAGCGGACCGGGCGGCGGCCGCGGCGCGTTCGGCGGCGCGCAGCAGCTGCGTGGCCATGGGGAGGAAGGCCTCTCCGGCCTCGGTGAGGTGGTTGCCCTGCGGTGTGCGCTCGAAGAGGCTTACGCCAAGTTGTTGTTCGAGGCGGCGGATCTGACGGCTCAGTGACGGCTGGGTGGTGTGAAGGGCCTCGGCGGCCCGGCCGAAGTGCCGGTACTCGGCCACGACCGTGAAGCACCATGCCAGGTGCAGATCGAGGACCGGGGCGGAGGGTATCGGGGCGTCGGGCACCACCTCAGCGTAACCCCGGCAACCCTCGCCCACACGGCCTTCCGGGAGCACGAAGGCTACCCGGAGCAGGCCCGATACGCGCGGCGTATCGCCTGCTGCAGAACATTCATTGGACCCGCCCGTGCGGGCGCACGCACAGTGGACTCACCGGCCGGCGAGCGGCACCAGCGCCCCAGGACCGGTCCTCATCCACCTGCCAAGGAGTGCATCAGTCATGCGCGTTTTCGTCACCGGCGCGTCCGGATTCATCGGTTCCGCCGTCGTCGCCGAGCTCACCGGAGCCGGGCACCAGGTCCTCGGGCTCGCCCGCTCCGACGCCTCGGCAGCCGCCCTGACCGCCACCGCTGGAGTCGAGGCCGTCCGCGGCACGATCGAGGACCTCGGCGTCCTGCGTGCCGCCGCGGCCGAGTGCGACGGTGTCATCCACCTCGCGTTCCACCACGACCTGACCCAGCACGAGGAGGCGGCCCGGGCCGAGCTGGCCGCGATCGAGGCCTTCGGCGACGCCCTCGCCGACACGGACCGGCCGCTGGTCATCGCCTCCGGCGGGCCGGTCGGCAGCGAGCGGGACACCCCGCCCGCCTCCGGCAGCCCCCGCATCGCCGGTGCCCGTGCCGCGCTCGCGCTCGCGGAGCGTGGCGTGCGCTCGTCCGTCGTGCGCCTCGCCCCCACCGTCCACGACGCGAACACCTGCGGCATGGTGCAGCGGCTGATCGCCACCGCCCGCGAGCAGGGCTTGTCCGGCTACCTCGGCGACGGAGCCAACCGCTGGCCCTCGGTCCACCGGCTCGACGCCGCACGACTGTTCCGCCTCGCGCTGGGGAACGCACCCGCAGGTTCGGTCCTGCACGGCGTCGGCGAGGAGGGCGTCACGATCCGGGCGATCGCCGAGGCCATCGGGCGCCGCCTGGACCTCCCGGTCAAGGCAGTCCCCGCCGAGGACGCCGCCGTCCACTTTGGGTTCCTGGCCCGCATCCTCGGCAACGACATGCCCGCCTCCAACACCCTGACCCGCGAGCTGCTGGGCTGGCAGCCCATCCACCCGGGGCTCCTGGAGGACCTTGAGCTGGGCCTCTACTTCGACTGAGGGTCCGGCCGGACACCCGGCGCAGGCCGCCCGACACACGACCCACGGAGAGGAACCAGACCCATGCCGCACTACGGCCCCGACAACCCTGACGCCACCTACGTTCCGCACGCCTACCCGCAGGCGAGGTTCGACACCGGCGAGATCATGCTGAACCACGCCACGACCGGCTCGACGGACAAGCCGGCGCTTGTGCTCATCCCGCCGCAGGCGACCTCCTGGTGGAGCTACGAGGCGGCGATGAAGCTCCTCGCCGACGACTTCGAGGTCTTCGCCGTGGACCCGCGCGGCCAAGGGCGCTCCACCTGGACCCCCGGCCGCTACACGGTCGACAACATGGGCAACGACCTGGCCCGGTTCCTCATCGGACACGTCCGCCGTCCAGCCATCGTCGCAGGAAACTCCTCCGGCGGACTGATCGCCGCATGGCTCGCCGCGTACGCGCCACCCGGCACCGTCCGCGGCGCCTACCTGGAGGACGCGCCGCTGTTCTCCGCGGAGATCAGGCCGCCCTACGGCCAGGGCACCAGCCAGGTCGTCGGCCCGATGCACCGGCTCATCAGCACCTACCTGGGTGACCAGTGGTCGGTCGGCGACTGGCACGGATTCCTCGCGGCGCTCCCGCGCGAGCTGCCGCCCGCGCTGCTCCGCGGCCTGGCGGAGATGTCCGGCCACTCAGGCGACGGCTCGGGCGAGCGGTCGGGCGGCTACTTCGGCGGTGACGAGCCGCCGCAGAGCATGAAGGAGTACGACCCGGAGTGGGCCCGCGCCTTCTGGACCGGTTCGGCCACCGCCTCCAACGACCACGCCCGCATGCTCGCCGCGGTGAAGGTCCCGGTCCTGTTCGCCCACCACTACCGCAAGGTGGACGGGGAGACCGGAACCCTCCTGGGAGCCGTCTCCGACCTCCAGGCCGCCCAGGTGTGCCGGATCGTCACCCAGGCCGGGCAGCGATGCGACTACCGCTCCTTCCCCGACGCCGCCCACGCCATGCACGCGAGCGATCCGCAGCTGTACGTCAAGACCCTGCGGGACTGGGCGTCGACGCTCGACTGACAGGCGGGTGGAGCGGCCCCGCCTCGAGGGCCGGCTCGGCCGGGGCCGACTCACTCGCCGTCGGGCTTGACCTCGGTGTCGACGAAGTCGCCGATGGCGGCGAAGACCGCGCCGGGCTGCTCGATGTGGGGGACGTGCCCGGCCTCGGGGATCGGGGCGAAGGTGGCGCGGGGGAAGGAGTCGGCCAGGGCGCGTCCGTAGTCCAGCGGCACGATGCCGTCCTGCTCGCCGGCGAGCACCAGGACCGGGCCGGTGACGCGGTGCAGTCGGCCGCGGAGCTTGGGGTCGTGACAGAAGGGGTCGCCTGCGTAGACGGCCAGGGTGCGCTGGTTGGCGGCCATGACCGCCTTCTGCTCGTCGCTGAGCGCGGCGGGGTCGAGGCGCAAGTCGGGGTTGTGGAAGGTGAGTTCGCAGGTGCGTACAGGGCCGAGGTCGGCGGGGTTGGCGATGGCCAGCGGGGGTTCGGGGGTGATACCGGTCGAGCCGAGGAGGACCAGCGCGCTGATCCTGCTTCCGGTGTCGCGCAGCGCCATCTCGGCGGCGATCCAGCCGCCGACCGAGCTGCCGGCGACCATGACGCCGTGCAGGCCGAGCTCGTCGAGCAGGTCGAGGTAGGAGGAGGCGAGGTCGGCGACAGTGTCGAGGTCATCGGGACGGGCGGTGCCGTCGAAGCCGGGGTGGGTCGGGACGATCACGTGGGCGTGCTGGGACATGCCGGCTGCGAAGCCCGCCATCGAGCGCGGTCCGGCGCCGCAGTGGAGCATGACCCAGAAGCTGCGCGTCGCGCAGGGCGGTGTTGGCCCCGATGCCCAGTGCCGGGCTCATGGCGTGGACGGCGTCGCCGACGAGGGTCACGCTGGAGGGCCGCCACGCGGCGGTCGGTACATGGCTTCGCAGCCTGAGGGGTTGCACGGTGTCGGTGTCCTACAGGCCGATGAGGGCGGTCGGGTCGGGGGGCCACGAGGCGATGCGTTCCAGGGCGTAGTCCTTGAGCGCCGTCGGTGCGGCCGTGTAGAGCTCGGAGTTGGAGGGCATACGGTCGGTCCTGGCGCTGAAGATGCCCAGGGCGAAGTCCTTCGCGACCTCGTCCCGGAATGCCTGGTCCCGCTTGGCGAGCAGCGGTGTGCGCGGGTTGCTGCGTTCCAGCGGGGCGAAGGAGATCACGTCGTGGTGCGGGCCGGTGACCAGGGTGAAGGTCGAGTAGGGCGCGTGGGGAATCGCGGTCCGAGTCTGGTCGGTGAGCGGGATCTTCGCCGCGATGTGCCGGGCTCCCAGGTCGACAGCCCGGTGCTGGGGCAGGCGCTGGGCGCGTACCGCGGAGTTGATCCCGTCCGCGCCGATCAGCACCGCGGCTTCGGCCTGGCGGCCGTCGCCCAGGTGCACGGTGACGGTCGTGTCCGGGTTGTCGCGGTATCCGGTGACCGGGGTGCCGAAGCGCACCACGTCCTCCAGTCCGGTGTAGAGGATCCTGCGGAGGGTGGAGCGGTCCACCACGAGGTGCTCTGGCAGGCCAGGCACGGGGGTGCCGAGGCCGCGGGAACTGCTGAGGTCCCTGACCGTGCCCGGTGTGAGGTGCTCGTCGAAGGCCAGTGCCTCCTGGCGCGGGATGCCCGCGGTGGCCACGAACAGCTCTCGCAGCTCTGGGCTCAGCACGCCGGCCAGGACGGTGGTTCCGGTGGAGTTGATGTGCAGCCGGTAGCCGGGGTTGCGGGTGGTCAGACCGGGGTCGCGCTCGTAGACGGCCACGTCCAGCCCGTGGCGGTGAAGGTGGTGGGCCAGCGTCAGTCCGGCGAGGCCGGCTCCGGCGACAGCTACACGGAATGCGGGCACGGTACTCCTCCAGCAGGGCGGCTCGTGGGGGCGGCCTGGTAGCGGCAGGGTGGTGTCGCGCCGATGCGACGTCGGCGGCACACGGAAAAGAGAAGGGGGCTGTGCGGGTCCGAGATGAGATCGGCGGCTGTCGGAAAGGGCACTGTGCGAGGGGCGCGGAGCCCGTCACCTGTGACTGCGCGAGGCGTGCGCCCGGGTGACGGGCCAGGCAGACGCCTAGTTCTGGGCGGCCGGCAGCGGTCCTGGCCCACCAGGCGGTGCCCGCGGGCAGCCGATTCGCGCACGGCGTCGAACCCGTAGCCGCGCATCTCCTCCTCGTAGGCGTGCAGCGCCTCAGGGACCGGACGGCCGCCGGCGGCTTGCACGAGGTGCCCGGTCAAGATGCGCGCGTCCCGCAGTGCGGTGTTCGCGCCGACGCCGATCGCGGGGCTCATGACATGGATCGCGTCCCCGAGCAGGGTGACCGCCGTGGCCTGCCAGGGGGCGACGGGCACGCTGATGCGCACCGCTACCGGGAAGAGGGAGGCGGGATCCTGGCGCGACACCGTCTCGACCAGGCGGGAATCCCAGCCCTCCACCATCGACAGTGTGAGCGCCCGCAGCCCCGAGCCGTCCATCGCGAACAACTCCTCGTCGCCGCAGGGAAACTGCTCCCGCCGGGCACCGAACACGCAGGCCAGGTAGTTGCTGTCCTCGGTCAGCTCGATGCCGGGCCCGAGGCGCGCCGCAGCCTGGCTCACCGGCTCGCGGTAGCGCACGGGGGCAAGCCCGACGAAGCGCCGCTGCGGGCCGACGACGGTGGTCCACAGTCCGAGCAGTTCTGGCGGCAGCATCGTGCGGGCCGCCCCGTCCGTGAACGGGACCTTGCCGTAGACCAGCCGCAGCCCGGCGTCGACGACCCGCGCGTGCGGCAGGTACTGGCCGCGCACCGCGGAGTTGACGCCGTCCGCGCCGACCAGGACGTCACCGGTGGCGCTGGTGCCGTCCGCGAAGCACGCCGTCACCGATCCCGCAGGGCTGACGTCGTAGTGCGTGAGCCGGGCGCTGTAGTGCACGTCCTTCTCCAGCCCGGACAGCAGGATCTGGCGCAGCGTGCGACGGTTGACCGCCAGGTTCCCGCCGCCCGGGAGGCCGGTGACGAGCGGGAGTTCCTGGGCGTGCAGCAGGTTCAGCCGGTGGTCGAAGGTGTCCATGCGCGGCCCGGACGTCCCGGCGGTGGCCGAAATGCACGGCGGACCGCTCCGGTGCAGGGTCGTCCAGAAGCCGCCGGATGCGGTCGCGGGTCTGCTCGACCAGGGTGGTGGTGCGGTTGGCCCATGGATAGGTGCCGCGCCCGGCGTTGGCGTTGGCCGTGGTCAGG
The DNA here is from genome assembly GCF_040298985.1 of Streptomyces sp. NPDC001093. Classification (NCBI taxonomy): domain Bacteria; kingdom Bacillati; phylum Actinomycetota; class Actinomycetes; order Kitasatosporales; family Streptomycetaceae; genus Streptomyces; species Streptomyces sp. NPDC001093. The sequence goes on from NZ_JBEPBF010000109.1 coordinate 30,091, forward strand.
TAGGTCTGCACGGCGTCCAGCACGGCTTGCGGCTTCTGGGCGGTGGCCGCGCTGTCCAGGTAGGCCAGGTCCGGATGCCCGGTAATGATCGGGAACTGGGCGCGCAAGGCGCGCTGCCAATCCCGTAACTCCTCTATGACAGCGGGACCTTGAGAGCACGTGGTCATGGCGTTCAGTCCCGCACCAGGGGCGCGCCCACGTCCCGCCAGGCGATGATGCCGCCGGCCAGACTGCGCACGTCCGGGTGTCCCATCCGGGTCAGCAGGGCGGCGTAGCGGGCGGACTTCTCGCCGACCGGGCAGGCCAGCAGCACGGGGCGGTTGCGGCTGAAGGGCAGGCCGCCGCTCAGGAGTTCCTCGAAGAGCTCGTCGACGATGTTGACCGAGCCGTCGATGTGCAGGGCGGCGTAGGCGAAGGGGCTGCGCAGGTCGACAACGAGGGGAGCGTCGGTGGCGATCCACGCCCGGGCATCGGCGACACCGATCGCCGCAGCCGCCTGTATCTCGGCCTCGGACAGGTCGGTGGAGGAGGTCGGGCGGCGCGGGCGGCCGAACAGGTCCGGGCGGCGCTTGCGTACGTAACTCAGGTAGCTCTCGACCCGGTCGCAGACGATGAAGACGGCCGTCCGCCGCTCCGACAACTCGGCGTCGACGGCCTTCAGCCGGCGTACGGCGCCGAAGTAGGCGGCGCCCCCGGTCGGTCCGGCCAGGATGCCGCACCGCCGGTTCAGCGTCAGCATGCCTTCGATCGCGTCGTCGGAGCCGACGGCTTCGATCGTGTCGTAGGTGCCGGGGTCGAAGAGGCCGACCTCGTGTGCCTCGTCGATGGTGCGGATACCCGGGATGAAGTCGGACTTGGCCGCGACCAGGCCAAGGACGTGTACGGCGGGGTCGTGTTCCCGCAGCACCCGGGCGACGCCCGTGGAAGAACCCGCCGTGCCCACACAGGCGATGAACCAGTCCGGGGCGCGGCCGTCCAGGTCCTTCACGATCTCCAGGCCGGTGCCGGTGAGGTGAGCCTCGGTGTTGCGCGGATTGAAGTACTGGTCGGTGTGCAGGTAATCGCTGCCGGGCTCGGACAGGGTCCGGTGGAAGAGAGTCAAGGGATCGTCGGTGGCGGTCGGATCCAGGCATTCGCTCTGGCCGGGCAGTTCCTCGATCTCCGCACCGAGCAGCAGGAGCAGGTCCTTGATCTCCGGCACGCGCATCCGGTTGGTGACGCTCTTGAAGGTCAGTCCGTGCATGCCCGCGAGGACAGCCAGAGCCTTGGCCGTGTTGCCGCTGGACAGCTCGACAACCTGGCTGCCGCGTGCGGCCGCCTCGGCGAGGTGCGGACGGGCCATGTTCCAGGCGGCCCGGTCCTTGACCGACCCGAACGGGTTGAACAGCTCCAGCTTGGCGTACAGGTCGATGTACGCCAGACCGTGCACGGCCGGGTCGATACGCACGAGCGGGGTGTTGCCGATGGCCTCGGTGATGCTGTCGTACCTCACTGTGCTCCCCCCACAGAAGTGATCGGCAAGTACTCGTCGTCCAGGCACCAGCGCCACACGCCTCCCTCCTGCCAGGCGGCGACCTTGCGCGCGACCGGCTGTCGCTGGGCGTGCGTGGCATGGAAGTCCATGCAGTATCCAGCGGTGTTGGCGAAGACCAACAGGTCGCCCGGCTCGGGGCGGCGGGGCAGGAAGACCGTCCGGCGGGTGACCAGGTCGGCCTCCAGGCAGAGGCTGCCGAAGAGATGGACGGCGACCGGGCCTTCGCCGGGCCGGGCCGGATCCCGGGGAACGACGACGGGGTCCACGAGCACCCCGTGCTCCTCCAGGGCCACGTCGTCGGCCTTGGCCGCGAGCCGTACCAGGAGTTTCCCGCCGTCCTCCCCGGTGCGCGCCTCCAGCACCTTCGTCAGGGTCAGCCCGCACTGGTCCAGCAGGGCCCGTCCTGGCTCGAGGTGCAGGTCGTACAGGTGCTCCAGGAGGAGCCCGGCCAGGGAGCGGCCGTCGAAGGACGCGGCCGGATGCGCGAGCAGTTCGTCGAGGTAGCGCGGCCCGGCGACCGGACGGCGAGCGGGGTACAGGCCCAGCGAGCCGCGCAGTGTGCCGCCCTCGTTGCGCAGCCCGTAGCCGTGCCCGCCCCACGTCAGGGGCGGCCGGGTGCCCAGGACGGCGCGGGTGAGTTCGGTCGTGTACCGCTCCCACTGCTCCCCGTCGGCCAGGTAGTCGGCGCCGAATCCGCCGCCGACGTCCACGGCCACCGGCCGCAGTCCCCTGCTCCGGCACTCCTCCAGCACCCGCAGACAGCCTTCCAGCGCCGTCGCCTTCTCGCTGAGGCTGGTGGTGTCCAGGTGATACGCCACACCCGTCAGGTCGACCACGTCACCATGCCGCTCGACCGCTGCCAGCAGCGGCTCCAACTCCCTTACGGGCGTGCCGAAACGGCTGCGCCGGCCCAGCACCCGCACGCCGGACGTCTCGAACCCCGACAGCCGCAGGAGCACCCGCACCCGGGCAAGTGCGTGCTTGCGTACCAGCCCGGCCAACTGCTCCAGCTCGGCGCAGCCGTCGACCGCGACGGTGACCGAGGTGCGCGCGGCCAGCCACAGGAACTCCGGATTCTTCGGGCCGGTGGCATGATGCGGTCAGGAGTGAAGCCGGCGCCGAACGCGTGCTGTAACTCGGCCAGTGAGGCGACGTCCACGCCGGCGTCGGCGGCGGCCAGCCGCCGCAGCAGGGCACTGGACCGGTTCGCCTTGTGGGCGAAGAACACCTGCCCGGACAGCTGATGCCGCCCGTACACCGCCCTGAACTGCTCCACATTGGCGGAGAGCTGATCGGGCACGACCATGTTCAGCGGAGATCCGAGGGCATCGGTGAGGCTGTGCAGCAGTTCGCCGGACTCCAGCAGCAAGCGCAGCCTCTCCCCCAGCCGCGGTGCGAGATACAAGGGCTGCCCGCCCATACCCGGCCCTCCCCCAGCACGTCGGGCCCGGCTCGTCCGGGCACGGCCTCCCACTCCCCGCTGCGCGCCGTAGAACCCTTCCCCTCCTCCGGTCGGTTTACCCCCTGAACCTCCCCGAGTGGGCGGAAAGCGATGGATGCCCTGACGGCTGTGACGGCGACCGCCTGCTCGACCTCCTCCTCGCACACCAGCAACACCGCCGCGACCGGCAGCGGCAGCGGCTCGGGCAAGACGATCCAGGTGGTGGCGGCCGAGAACTTCTGGGGCAGCATCGCCTCCCAGCTCGGCGGCAGCCATGTCAAGGTGACCAGCATCATCAACAACCCCAACACCGACCCGCACGACTACGAGCCGACCGCCGCCGACGCCCGCACCGTGGCCGGCGCCCAGTACGCCATCGTCAACGGCATCGGCTACGACGCATGGGCCGACAAGCTGCTGGCCGCCAACCCCGGCAGCGGGCGCACCGAGCTGAAGGTCGGCGACCTGGTCGGGATCAAGCCGGGCGGCAACCCGCACCGCTGGTACTCCCCGGCCAACGTCCACCAGGTCATCGAGAAGATCACCGCGGACTACAAGAAGGCCGACCCGGCCGACGCCTCCTACTTCGACCAGCAGAAGACGACCTTCGAGACGAAGACGCTTGCCGGCTACAACAAGCTCATAGCCGACACCAAGGCCAAGTACGCGGGGACCCCGATCGGTGCTTCCGAGTCCATCGTCACGCCGCTCGCCGAGGGCCTGGGGCTGAAGATGCTCACCCCCGAGACGTTCCTGGACGCGATGAGCGAGGGCTCCGACCCCACGGCCAAGGACAAGGCCACCATCGACCAGCAGATCAAGAACAAGCAGATCAAGATCTACGTCTACAACTCCCAGAACTCCACGCCGGACGTGCAGGCACAGGTCAAGGCGGCCAAGGCGCAGGGCATTCCGGTCGCCACGGTGACCGAGACCCTGGCACCGGCCGGTGCCACTTTCCAGCAGTGGCAGACCACGCAGTTGCAGGGCATCGAACAGTCCCTGGCCAAGGCCACCGGGAAGTGAACTGAAGCCATGAACCCGATAGCGAAAGCCCGCGAGGCCGTCACCCGCACCGTCCCCACCCGCCGCACCGGCAGCCATGACGACGGCCACGACAACACGGCCGAAGGAACCGGAAGCGGCACGGTGGCAGGCCTGCGCGGGGCCGCCGTGCGGGTCGGCGGCCGGACGCTGTGGTCGGGGGTGGACCTTCGCATCGGGGCCGGCGAGTTCACCGCCGTGCTCGGCCCCAACGGCGTCGGCAAGTCCACCATGATCAAGGTCCTGCTCGGCACCCTGCCCCCGGCGGCCGGTGACATACGGGTCCTCGGCGCCCGGCCCGGGCAGGCCAACGACCGCATCGGCTATCTGCCGCAGCGGCGCAGCTTCGACGCCACCCTGCGCATTCGGGGTGTCGATGTGGTGCGCATGGGCCTGGACGGTGACCGGTGGGGGGTGCCGCTGCCGTTCCCGAGCGCGCGTCGGCGGGTCGCCCGTGCGCGGGTGGACGAGGTGATCGAGCTGGTGGGGGCGTCGGCGTACGCGCACCGGCCCATCGGGCAGTGTTCCGGCGGCGAGCAGCAGCGGCTGCTGATCGCCCAGGCACTGGTCCGCCGGCCCGAACTGCTGCTGCTGGACGAGCCGTTGGACAGTCTCGACCTGCCCAACCAGAGTGCCGTCGCGGCGCTGATCGGGCGCATCTGCCACCAGGAAGGCGTGTCGGTGGTCATGGTCGCCCATGACGTGAACCCGATACTCCACCACCTGGACCG
>NZ_JBEPBF010000110.1:0-34812 GCF_040298985.1 Streptomyces sp. NPDC001093
GTTGCCTACGTGTCACACCCAGCGTCCTACCAGGTCCTGTCCCCGCACGGGACCAGAACCCGAAATTGATCACGACCTCACACAGGCCCTAGCGGCCCGCGCTCGATCCACGCCGTCCGACACCGGAGCACCGTCACCTGACGCGACCTGATCGGCCGCCACGGCGACGACAACACCATGCGGCATGCCCCCGGTGACATGCGCGACGGCGAAGTCCATGCGAGGGGCGCGCAACTTTACGCAGGCAGAGAGGCGAGCCAGCCTGTCAGAAGTCGGTTGATCTCCGCTGTGCGCTCCTGCTGGATCCAGTGGCCGCAGCCGTCGAGCAGGTGCGAGGAGACCAGGCCGGGCAGGGTGGTGGGGAATGCCTCGATCGCGTCGGCCAGCCACACGGTGGAGGCGTCCAGGGTGCCGCCGACGAACAGGGACGGCTGGGCGATCGGGGCGCCGTCGAGATCGGCGAGGTCCTCCCAGTCCCGGTCCATGTTGCGGTAGCGGTTCAGCGCGCCGGTCAGGCCGGTTCGCTCGAACTCCTCGGCGAAGACGTCGAGGTCGTCCTCGCTGAGCCACGCGGGCAGCGGGCCGGCCGGGAACCGGTCGCGCAGCGTCCCGCCCGCGCTGACGAAGTGCGGGTCGGGCGCGCCGGGCGCGGGCATGGTGTCGCCGGAGAACGCGGCGTAGAACCTGGCGAGCCACCCGCGTACGTCGGGTTCGACCTCGGCCTCGGCGCGGCCGGGTTCCTGGAAGTAGGAGACGTAGATCTCGTCGTTCCCGCCCATCTGCGCGAAGATCTCGCTGGGCCGGGGTCCGCCGCGCGGGGCGTAGGGCACGCTGAGCAGGCCCACCGCCCGGAAGATGTCGGGTCGGACCAGGGCGGAGTTCGCGGCGATGGTCGCTCCCCAGTCGTGGCCGACGATCACCGCGGACCGTTCTCCGAGGGCGTGCACCACTGCGGCCTGGTCTTCCACCAGTTCCAGCATGCGGTAGGCGTCCACGTGGTCGGGCCTGGACGAGCGGCCGTAGCCGCGCACGTCGACGGCGACCGCGCGGTAGCCGGCGGCGGCCAGCGCCGGGAGTTGATGGCGCCAGGAGTACCAGGACTCTGGGAAGCCGTGCACGAGCAGCACCAGGGGCCCGGTGCCCTGCTCGACCAGGTGGATCCGGCCGGCCGGGGATGGGACCAGTCGGTGTGTGAAGTCCGTGGCCTTGAACGACATGGTTCCTCCGGGTCTGTTGTTCTGCGAGCAGACTGCAGGGCCAGCGCAGGGCTGGAAGGCCGCCGCGACGCCTCGGGATGATCATGCATCACGTGCTGAGTGGCCGGGTTGCCCTGTTGCCGTTTTGGCAAAGCCGCAGAGCGGCCGCGCCCCCCATGGGGGAAGCACCTGGCGGCAGCTGGCTTCGAGCCACGTCGGGCAAGGGCTGCCAGGCGGGCGAGCGTCGTCGGGTCGGTTCCGGACCTGGCAGTGCGCGGGCCGTGCAGGGTCCGGCCTGGTCCCACGCACTCACCCACGCGCTGGTCGGACGCGGCGAGGACGCCTTCGCGGCACGCGCCCATGTCGAGGTCGCCCCGGCCCTGATTCGCGCGGCGTTCCAGCGATGGTCCCATGAGGACGGCTCGCCGGGCCTGGACCAGCTGATCGGCGGTGCCTAGGCCGCCGTCCGGATCTATCCTTGATCACCGCACCTGGTTCAGCATGTCCTCGACGGCCTTGATGACGACGTCGGGACGGTCGACGGGGATGTCGTGCGAGCTGTGGTCGGCCACGACCAGGTGCCGGTTGGGTGCGGCGTTGACGAACTCCTGCTGGGCCTGGCGCCACAGTTGCGCGTCGACTGCGGTGGGGAAGGGCGTCGTGGCGGACACGATCGCGGCGGCGGGGACGGCCGCGGGCCAGCTCATCCCGTGGTACGCGAGGTGCACCGGTCCGTAGTCGTCGGCCTCGTCCAGGAGTTGACGGGTCGCCGGAGTCAGGGGCTGACCCTTGAGCGCGTCGATCTGCTGCTGGTTCGCCGCAACGATCTTGTCGGTCTCCGCCGCGGTGTAGAACGGCGGGAGGCTCGCGTCCACCAGGACCGCCCCGGCCACGGCGTCGGGGTGCGCCTTGACGAAGTAGGTGGCGATCTCGCCGGCCAGCGAGTGCGACACCAGGACCACGTTCTTCGTGACGCCGAGCTGCGCCAGGCCCGCGGCGAGATCCGATGCGGCGTTCGGAGCCCGCCACGGCCCGGGGACGTAGGGGCTCTGCCCCTCGCCGGAGCGGTCGTAAGTGATGACCTCGGAGCCGGTCTGCTTCGCGAGGACGGGTGCGACCTTCTTCCAGTAGGACGCGTCGAGCCCGCCACCGGAGTCCAGGACGATGACCGGCCGGCGGTTGCTGCCGGGCGTCACGTAGAACGCGAGCTGGTGCCCGTTGACGGTGAGCATGTGTGTCAACGGCTGCCGATCGGTCGGCGCAGCCTGGCTCGAGGCGGCGGTCGCGTGGGTGTCGGTCGCGCCTGCGGTGCTGCAGGCGGCGAGGCCGCCGGCCGCGAGTACGGCGGCCGCGAGAGCGAGGACGGGCCGCCGAGGCCCGAGTCGGGTGCTGTGGTTGTCCATGGAACCTTCCCTCCGTGATGAGCCGGATTCCAGCGTCTCTGCTCGGAGCGCTGGTCGACGATGGTGCTGGGCCCCCGGCCAGGGGGGACTTTTCCCCCGCATCGAGCGCATCGAGGCCGAGCGACACGACCGGGCTCGACGCTGGGTGCGGGCTGATGCCGTCCGGCCCCGCACCCAGCCGCCTGACCACGGCCTCCTGATCACGCCGCCGGGCTGGTGGATGCGGCAGCTGCCGGGGCCGGCTCCCCCGCATCGTCCTTGTCTGCGAGTCGTTGAGCCCGCGCGTCGGCATGGCCGTCGTTCGCCGCGTGGACCTGGCGGGCCAGGGTGAGGGGGTCGGCGAGCCAGCCCAGCCCGCACAGGCCCGCCGTGCACAGGTAGAGCACCCCGCGGCGCGTGCGGCCGAGGTAGAACCAGTGCGCGCCGAACAGGCCGAGGAAGAACCACCACGACCAAGCGGCCCAGAGCGACTTCGGGCCGCGCGGTGTGACGCGGTGCCGGCTGCGCCGGGGGTGCGCCGGTGCCGTAGCGGTCGGCCTTGTCACACCGGTCGGCGCGCCTGCCGGGCCGGTTCGAGTGGCGTCGTCGGGCCCAGCCGCGGGAGTGTGCGTCGGGCGGCTGGTCCCTTCGACGGACAGGCGTGGGAGGAGCCGCTCCAGTGGGCCGGGCAGCCACCAGTTGGCCCGGCTGAGCAGGTGCATCACGGCGGGGACGAGCAGGGTGCGCAGGACGAGGGCGTCGATGGCGACAGCTGCGCCCAGGCCGACGCCGAACTCGGCGATGACGCGCTGGCCGCCGAGGACGAAGGCCGTGAACACGCAGATCATGATCAAGGCGGCGGCGGTGATCACCCGGCCGGTCTCGGCCTGGCCGGTGCGGACCGCACGGTGGTTGTCGCGGGTGTGTTCCCACTCCTCGTGCATGCGGCTGACCAAGAACACCTGGTAGTCCATGGAGAGGCCGAACAGGATGGCCAGCATGATCAGCGGCAGGATGGCCTCCACCGGGCCGGCCTTGCCCACGCCCAACTGCTCGGAACCCCAACCCCACTGGAACACCGCGACGACGACTCCGAAGGACGCCGCGGAGGCGAGCAGGTTCATCACGGCGGCGGTCAGCGGCACCAGGACGCTGCGGAAGGCGAGCATCAGCAGCGCGCACCCGAGCGCCACGATCACGGCGAGGAAGAGCGGCAGCTTGCCCGCGAGCACGCCTGCGAGGTCGTCGGCCGCCGCCGTCGGCCCGCCGACGTGGACCCGCATGGTGCTGCCATGCTCGGCGGGCGGGATCACGTCCGTGCGCAGGTGGCTGATCAGGGCGGTGGTGGCCTTCGCCTGGGGCGCGCTGTCCGGGATCACCTGGATGACGTCGAGCCCGCTGCCGGGAGCGACGGGGAGCGGCTGCGCCGAGGCGACACCGGGAGTGTGAGCGAGGGTGGTCACCAGGGCGTCCAGGCGGGGCACGTCGCCGGGCCCACCGAGCTGGGCGACCAGGACCAGCGGGCCGTTGGAGCCGACGCCGAAGCCTTGGGCGAGCAGGTCGTAGGCGCTTCGGGTGGTCGTGCCCTTCGGATCGTTGCCGGCGTCCGCTGTGCCCAGCCGCAGCGACAGCGTCGGGATCGACAGCACCGCGATGACCACGACGGCGATCAGGCCCAGCACGGTCTTTCGGCGGCCCACCAGATCGGCCCAACGCCCCCAGAACCCGGACGCGTCGGCGATCTGCGGGCCGTGAGAAGCGAGAGCCCGGCGTTGACGCTTCGACAGGAGCCTGGCGCCGAACAGGCCGAGAAGCGCGGGCAGCAGCGTCATGGCGGCGGCCAGGGTGGCCAGGACGCCGATCGCGGCGCTGATCCCCATACCGGTCAGCGGGCCGATGTGCAGGACGAGCAGGCCGAGCAGGGCAACGACCACGGTGCCGCCGGCGAACAGCACCGCGCGTCCCGAGGTGGCCATGGCGCGTACCGCCGCTTCCTCGGCGGAAAGTCCGGCGCGCAGGTTGGTCCGGTATCGGGTGACGATGAACAGCGCGTAGTCGATACCGACGCCGAGCCCGAGCAGGGCCGTCACGGTCGGAGCGATGCTGCCCAGGGTGAGCCCGTGCGAGAGCAGGCCGACGGTCAGCACGCCCGCTCCGAGCCCGGCGGTGGCCACCAGCAGCGGCACCAGCGCGCCGAGCACCGAGCCGAAGGCGAGCAGCAGGACAACGCCGGCGGCCATCAGGGCGATCAGCTCGGTGCTCTGCGTCCCGGTGTCGCTCGCGTCGGCGACGGCCTGGCCGCCGAGCTCCACCTGGAGGTCCGGGGTGCGGGCGGCCTGCGCCGTGTCAATCACCCGGGTGACGTCCGCCGCCGGGATCCGGTCCGCCGGTGCGTCGAAGGTCACCGTCGCGTAGGCGGTGCGCTCATCCCTGCTGATCTGGGCCGCGCCTTCGGGCCCGTACATGCCGGTCACGGAGGTGACCGAGGGCAGTGCCGCGACCTTGGCCAGCATCGCGTCGACCTGCTGCCGCACGGCGGTGTCGCGGACCGAGCCACGGTTCACGTGCACCACGATCTGGTCGGTGTCACCGGCCTGCTGCGGTGCGGCCGCCTGAAGCAGCGTCTGTGCCTTGGCCGATTCAGTGCCCGGCAGGCTGAAGGCGTCGGAGTAGGCGGTCCCCAGCACCGCCGTCGGGACGGAGATCGCGGCCAGCAGAGCGAGCCAGAGCCCGACGACGGCGAGGCGGTGCTTGAAGCACCATCGGGCGAGCACGGTCATGAAACACTCTCCTGGTCGGTCCGGGCGCGGAGCCGCTTCGGTCGGGCGGCGGCTGTGCCACCAGCCTCCTGTCCGCGGGCACCGGGGACACTGGTGCTGGGGAGCCGATCAGGGTGGGGAAAACTCCGGACCGGGGTGGAGAAAACCCCACTGTGGTGAGCCGGGTGATCGGCCAGGCTGGAGGCACAGCGAGTTGGAGGCGCCGGTGAGGGAGGTGGCCGCGATGCCGGGAGAGGGCGAGCTCCGCGCAACCGCGCGTTCGGGGGGCGCGGCTCGGTCCGTGCCGCGGGTGTGCGCCGAGTCGCTGGGCCGGTCGGTGCTGCTGCCGCTCGCCTCCGTGGCCGGCGCCGTGCTGGGCTGTCTGTGGCTCGCGGCGGTGGCACTGATCCCGTTCGGGCTGGGGGTGCCGATGACCCTGCTCGTCACGGTGCCGGTCCGCTGGTTCGCCGAGCGGCACCGGTCCTGGGCCGGTCGGCAGCTCGGCACGCCGATCGCCCGCCCCTATCTCCCGCCGCCGCCCGGTAACCTGCTGACCCGGGTACAGGCGGTGGTGCGCGACCCGGCGAGCTGGCGCGACTGCGCCTGGCTGCTCGCCGACTCCGTGGCGGCCTGGTTCACCACCGGGCTCACCCTGCTGCTCTTCCTGGTCGGGCTCTTCTACTGCGCGTACCCGCTGCTGGCCGCCCTCGCCCCGCCCGACGTGTTCCGCGAACCGTTCGGCTTCTTCCCGGTCCACGGTGTGGGCGAGACGCTCCTGGTCGCCCTGGCGGGACCGGTTCTTCTGGCTGCCTGCTACGTCACGGCCGAGCCCCTGGCCAAGCTTCAGGCGCGGCTCGCGCGCACCCTGCTGATCCCCACCGGCAAGGCCGAACTCTTGGCGCGCGTCGGTCAGTTGACGCAGTCCCGGGCCGAGGTCGTGGACGCCGGAGCGAGCGAGCTGCGCCGCATCGAGCGAGACCTGCACGACGGCGCGCAGGCCCGGCTGGTCTCGCTCGGGATGAGCCTCGGGCTCGCCGAGCGGTTCGCGGACGATCCCGAGGAGATCCGCAGACTCCTCGCCGAGGCCCGCACCTCCACGGCGGACGCCCTGGCTGAGCTGCGGGACCTGGTGCGCGGTATCCACCCACCCGTGCTGGCCGACCGCGGCCTGGACGGCGCGGCCCGGGCCCTGGCGCTGGCCAGTCCGGTGCCCACCGAGGTCGAGGTCCGGCTGCCGGGCCGGCTGCCCGCCCCGGTGGAGTCGGCGGCCTACTTCGCGATCGCGGAGACGCTCACCAACGCCATCAAACACGCCGGGCCCGCCCGGATCCGCATCGGCATCGAGTTCACCCCCCGGCCCGGCCGCGCCGACGGCGAGCTGCGGATCACCGTGACGGACGACGGCCGCGGAGGTGCCAGAATCGACGACGGCGGCGGACTGCACGGCGTCGCCCGCCGGCTCGCGGCCTTCGATGGCACCCTGACCCTCGACAGTCCCAGCGGCGGCCCCACGCACGTGAGGATGTCGTTGCCATGCGCGTTGTCCTAGCCGAGGATCTCACCCTGCTCCGGGACGGTCTGGTGCGCATCTTCCAGGCCTATGGATGCGAGGTACTGGAAGCGGTATCCGACGGCCCCTCCCTGCTGCGGGCACTGACCACGCACCGCCCCGACATCGCCGTCGTCGACGTCCGCCTTCCCCCCACCTTCACCGACGAAGGGCTGCGCGTCGCCACCGAGGCCCGGGCTCGCATCCCCGGGCTCCCGGTCCTCGTGCTGTCGCAGTACGTCGAACCTCTCTACGCCGGGGAGTTGCTCTCCGACGGAGCCGGCGCGGTCGGCTACCTGCTCAAGGACCGGGTGATGGACGTCGAGCGCTTCATCGGCGCGGTCCGCCAGGTCGCCGACGGCGGCACGGTGATGGATCCCGAGGTGGTGGCCGCCCTGCTCGGCCGACGCTCGGCCGACCCGCCTCTGCAGGCGCTGACCCCACGCGAGCGCGAAGTGCTGACCCTGATGTCCGAGGGCCGCACCAACGCGGCCATCGCCGCCCGGATGTTCATCAGCGAGAAATCCGTCAGCAAACACAGCAACAGCATCTTCCTCAAGCTCGGCCTAGAGCGCTCGGAGGAGGACAACCGCCGGGTCCTCGCCGTCCTCGCCTACCTACAGGCCTGACTACCGGGCCGCACGCGCCCTGAGACCGCGACTCCGTCACCGTCCGAGAAGATCTCACCGGCCGAGGGCGGCGGTGGCGTATGTGCGGAAGGCGGCGACTAGGGGGTTGCGGTCGCGGGCGCGGGTGGCGAGTACGACGTGGCTGGGTTCGACGCCTTCGAGCGGGACCGTGGTGAGGTCGGGGCGCAGGGTGTGAGTGGCGACGGAGATGGTCACGGCCTGTCCGCCGGCGATGAGTTCGAACTGGTCGGCGATGGCCTCGATCAGCGGGCCGTCGGGGGCGGGGCGGCCGTCGGGGCGGGGGTCGATGCGCCAGAAGGCGCTCTGGAGCGGGTCGGCTCCCCGCACCCTGGGCAGGGGCTCGTCGGCGATGTCGGCGAGGGTGACCGATTTCCGGCCGGCGAGGCGGTGGTCCAGCGGTACCACCAGCACCCGGGGTTCGTCGTAGAGGGCTGTCACGTCGAGTCCGTCGGTGGGGAACGGCAGGCGGGCGACGACGGCGTCCACGTGGTGGTCCAGTAGGGCCTGGCTGGGTTCGCCGGGTGTCAGTTGTGTGGTGCGTACCTCGGCGTCGGGGTGCCGGTGGCGTAGTTCGCGCACGGCCTGGGTGACGATGATGCCGGGCGTGTGGCCGATGGTGATGCGGCTGGGCCGGTCGGCGGCCCGGGCGGCGGCCGCGGCACGGTCGGCGGCGCGCAGCAGTTCCGTGGCCAGCGGCAGGAAGACCTCGCCGGCTTCGGTGAGACGGTTGCCCTGCGGCGTACGCTCGAACAGGCGGACGCCCAGCTGCTGTTCGAGGCGGCCGATCTGGCGGCTCAGGGACGGCTGGGTGGTGTGCAGGGCCTCGGCGGCCCGGCCGAAGTGCCGGTACTCGGCCACGACCGTGAAGCACCACACCAACCGCAGATCGAGGGCCGGGGCTGGGGGTGGTGGCGAGTCGGGCACGTCCTCAGCGTAGTCCCCGCGACCACCGGCGACATAGCCACCTGCTGACACCGTGGCAGCTGCCTGGAACAGGCCCGATACGCGTGGCGTATCGCCTGCTGCGAAACATTCATTGGACCGCCTTTGTTGGCGGGCGCAGAGTGGTCTCACCGGTCAGGGCGCGGCACGAGCGCCCCCCTCGGGCCGGTCCTCACCCGCTTCCAAGGAGTGCTTCGCCATGCGCGTTCTCGTCACCGGCGCGTCCGGTTTCATCGGTTCCGCCGTCGTCGCCGAGCTCATCGGCGCCGGGCACCAGGTCCTCGGGCTCGCCCGTTCCGACGCCTCGGCGGCCGCCCTGACCGCCACCGGGGCCGATGCCCTCCGCGGCACGATCGACGACCTCGACGTCCTGCGTGCCGCCGCGGCCGAGTGCGACGGGGTGGTCCATCTCGCCTTCAACCACGACTTCTCGCAGCACGAGGCGGCGGCCCGTGCCGAGTTGGCCGCGGTCGAGACCTTCGGCGACGCCCTCGCGGGCACGGACCGCCCTCTGGTCATCGCCTCCGGTGGGCCGGTGGGCACCGAGCGGGATGTTCCGCCCGCCGCCGGCAGCCCCCGGGTCGCCGGTGTCCGGGCCGCGCTCGCGCTGGCGGAGCGTGGTGTGCGCTCGTCCGTCGTGCGGCTCGCCCCCCTGGTCCACGACGAGAACACGTGCGGCCTGGTCCAGCAACTGATCGGCGCCACCCGCGAGAAGGGCTTCTCCGGCTACCTCGGCGACGGGGCCAACCGCTGGCCCTCGGTGCACCGGCTCGACGCCGCCCGCCTGTTCCGCCTCGCGCTGGAGCAGGCACCGGCGGGAACGGTGCTGCACGGCGTCGGCGAGGAGGGCGTGCCGCTGCGGGCGATCGCCGAGGCCATCGGCCGCCACCTGGACGTCCCGGTCAAGGCCGTCGCGGACCAGGACGCCGCCGCCCACTTCGGCTTCCTGGCCCGCATCCTCGGCAACGACATGCCGGCCTCCAGCGCGCTGACCCGCGAGCTGCTGGGCTGGCAGCCCGTCCACCCCAGGCTCCTGGCGGACCTGGACCTGGGCCGCTACTTCGGCTGAGCGCCCGGACACCCCACTCACCCGCACCCGACGACCCGACCCCCGGAAGGACCAGCCCGATGCCGAAGTACGGACCCGACAACCCCGACGCCACCTACGTTCCGCACGCCTACCCGGAGGCGATGTTCGACACCGGCGAGCTCGCGCTGAACCACGCCACGACCGGCTCCGCCGCCAACCCGGCCCTCGTGCTCATCCCGCCGCAGGCGACCTCCTGGTGGAGCTACGAGGCAGCCATGGAGCTCCTGGCCGACGACTTCGAGGTCTTCGCCGTGGACCCGCGCGGCCAGGGGCGCTCGACCTGGACCCCGGGCCGCTACACGGTCGACAACATGGGCAACGACCTGGCCCGGTTCATCTCCGGACACGTCCGCCGCCCGGTCGTCGTCGCCGGCAACTCCTCCGGCGGCCTGATCGCCGCATGGCTCGCCGCCTACGCGCCGCCCGGCATGATCCGCGGCGCCTACCTGGAGGACGCGCCGCTGTTCTCCGCGGAGATCCGCCCGCCCTACGGCCAGGGCACCAGCCAGGTCGTCGGCCCGATGCACCAGCTCATCAGCAAGTACCTGGGCGACCAGTGGTCGGTCGGCGACTGGCAGGGGTTCCTCGCGGCGCTCCCGCGCGAGCTGCCGCCCGCGCTGCTCCGGGGGCTGGCGGCGATGTCCGGCCGCTCCGGCGGCTACTTCGGCGGCGACGAGCCGCCGCAGAGCATGAAGGAGTACGACCCCGAGTGGGCCCGCGCCTTCTGGACCGGCTCGGCCACCGCCTCCAACGACCACGCCCGCATGCTCGCCGCGGTCAAGGCCCCCGTGCTGTTCGCCCATCACCACCGCGCGGTGGACGAGGAGACCGGAACCCTCCTGGGAGCCGTCTCCGACCTCCAGGCCCGCCAGGTGTGCGAGCTCATCACCCGGGCCGGGCAGCGCTGCGACTACCGGTCGTTCCCGGATGCCGTCCACGCCATGCACGCGCACGACCCGCAGCTGTACGCCGCGACCCTGCGCACCTGGGCAGCAACGCTCGACTGACAGGGCGCGCGTCGCGGCCGAAGTCAGCACGTTGGCCCTCCTGCCCCGGAGGCCGGAACTCCGCGAAGGCGAGTTCAGTCCGCGAACGCAGCCACGTATGACGCCACGCACGGCCTCGGTGTGGCCAGTGATGTGACGATGTGGCAGTCGACGGTCGCCGAGGGGTCGAGTGGTAGCTGGACGAGCCGCTGGGTGCGGACCCCGGCGAGTTGCTCGGCCGGCATCAGCGTCCAGCCCCCGGGATCCTGGCCCACCTCGAACAGCACGTTGAGGATGTCCCCGGCGGGCGGGCGCAGCGGGGCCGCGGGCAGTACGGCGAGGATCGCGTCGTGGATCGGCGGGTCGCCCTCGCGGGCGGGGAGCCGCAGGCCGTAGGGATCGAGGTCGTGCAGGCTGACCGCGCGTTGGCGGGCGGCGGTGTGTTCGCGTGCGAGTACGGCGTGCAGCGGCTCGGACCAGGCGCGCACCGCGGTCACCGCCGCGGAGGTGACCGCGCCGTGGACCAGCGCCAGGTCCAGTTCGCCGTCGCGGACGGCGTCCAGGCGAGCGGTCACCGGCAGGTCGACCAGATTCGGCTCGGCGGGGCGTTCACCCTCACGCATGCGGTCCAGCGCCCGCTCAAGACGTGGGGTGACGCAGGAGGCCACCCCGATCCGCAGGACGGCAGCCGGTTGCCCGGCGGCCACCCGCACGCGGGCCGCCGCGGCGAGGGTGTCGCGGGCCGCGGCGAGTACCCGCTCGCCGGCGGGAGTCAGCCGTACCCGGCGCGAGGTGCGCTCCAGCAGGCGCACGCCGAGCTCGCGTTCGAGCCGGGAGATCTGCTGGCTCACCGCCGGCTGCACGATACTCAGCCGTTGCGCTGCGCGCCCGAAGTGCAGCTCCTCGGCCACGGTCACGAAGTACTGCAGCGCCCTGAGTTCCACCCCCCCCGATCTATCACATGATGTGATCGCTGGTGAGGGGTTCTGATCATTGTTCGCCAGGGTCACTGCGGTTGTGATGGGTACCAGCCCGCCGGAGCGGTCCCGCCGTGGGACCCGCGACGCGGGGAGATCCGAATGGAGAACACCAGTGAGCGCCACAACCCTCGGCATCATCGGCACCGGCAGGGTCGGCTCCGGGCTCGCCCGCCGCGCCGTCGATGCCGGCCTGAACGTCGTCCTGAGCAACTCACGCGGCCCCGAGACGCTGACCCGACTCGTCGCCGAGCTCGGCCGGCGGGCCCGTGCGGCCACCCCAGCCGAAGCGGCTCGCACCGGTGACCTGGTCCTCACGTCGCTGCCGCTGGCCGCCCACACACAGCTGCCCCGGACGGAGCTTGCGGGCAAGACCGTGATCGACCCGATGAACTACGCCCCGACGCCCCACTGGAACGCCCCGGAGCTCGACAGCAACGAGCTGACCTCCAGCGAACTCGTCCAGCGCCACCTCGCCGGCGCCCGGGTGGTCAAGGCACTGCACAACATCGGCCCCACCCAACTGCTGAACCTGTTCCGCCCCGCCGGAGCCCCCGACCGCACCGCCCTGCCCCTGTCGGGCGATGACCCGGACGCCAAGAAAGAGGTGGCCGACCTGCTCGACGTCCTCGGCTTCGACGCGGTGGACCTGGGCACACTGGCCGAGAGCTGGCGCAGCGAACCCAACACCCCGCTCTACGCCATCCCGTACACGGGACAGCCACCGGCGGGCCTGACCGCCGTGCAGGACGTGGTGGCCTGGGCCCAGCAGGCACCCGGTGTGCCCGTACCCCGCACCCGAGTCAAGGAACTCGCCACCGCGGCGGTACGCGGACCAGCGGGATTCCGGGTGCAGTAGGCAGGCGACCCGCCAGGCCGTCATCACTGGCCGCCAGCTTGTCTAAGAGTTGTCCCGCAATGATCATCGGTGAGTCTGGGATGTGGTCGCGTGCGGCGCGGGCCGCTGCTTCATCCGGTGAGGGCGTGGTTGTGTAGACGGGCGATCCCGAGCATGGCGTGATGGACACCGTTGCCTTTCAGGCGGCAGTCGCGGAGGATTTTCCAGCCCTTCATCCGGCGAAGGCGTGCTCGATGCGGGCGCGGACTTTGCGGTGAGAGGCGTTGTGTTCCTCCTTCCAGGCCGGGAGTTCAGTCTGGCCGCGTTCGCGGCGGTGCGGGATGACCAGCCCGGTTCCTCGGTAGCCGCCGTCCGCGATGACCGTGGTCCGGCCGACGGCGGCCTTCGTGCCCGACAGCGCCCATGCCTTGCAGTCGTTGCGGTTGCCGGGGACCGGTCGGCCGACCGCGACCACGAGCCGGGTGTCGGCATCGATGACGACCTCGCGCTGACGGCGTGCGCGGTGCTGGCCGGGGCAACCTCACCTCACTGCTGGCGGTCGGCGAGTGGATCTCGGACGCGCCACCGCACGTGCTGGATCGGCTCGGCGTGCGCGCCGACCCGGTGCTTCCGAGGCGACTGGTCCCCGCCGAGGCGACGGTCCGCCGGCTCCTCGTGCGTATCGACAGCGACGCCCCGGATCGTGCCGTAGGCAGCTGGCTCGCCGACCGCCTACCCGCGCAGTCCGGACTGCGCGGACTGTCCGTGGACGGCAAGTCCCTGCGCGGCGCGGCGAAGGCCCAGGGGCGGAAGATCCACCTGCTCGCCGCCGTTGAGCACACAACGGGCCTGGTCCTGGCCCAGCTCGACGTCGGGGAGAAGACTGGAGAGACCACCTGCTTCCAGCCGCTGCTGGACACCGTCGCCGACCTCGCCGGAGTGGTCGTCACTAGCGACGCGTTGCACACGCAACGCGAGCACGCCGGCTACCTCCTCGGTCGCCGGGCGCACTGCCTTGCGATCGTCAAGGGAAACCAGAAGAAGCTGCGTAAGCAGCTCAAGTCCCTGCCCTGGAAGGACATCCCGCTCCAGGGCCGCACCCGTGACACCGGCCACGGACGCTCCGAGATCCGCCGGATCAAGGTTGCCACCGTCAACAACCTGCTTTTCCCCGGCGCCCGACAGGCAGTCCAGATCAAGCGCCGCCGCACAGACCGGAAGACCGGCAAGAGCACCATCACCACCATCTACGCAGTCACCAGCCTGATTGCCGAACAAGCCACCCCCGCCCGGCTCGCACAGCTGATCCGCGACCACTGGAAGATCGAGGCCCTGCACCACGTCCGCGACGCGACCTTCGCTGAGGACGCCTCTCAGTTGCGGACCGACAACGCGCCCCGCGCGATGGCTACCTGGCGTAACCTCGCACTCGGGGCTCTGCGACTGGCCGGCGTCACGAATATCGCCGCCGGCCTCCGCCGCAACGCGCGCGACCCCCGCCGACCCCTCGCACTCCTCGCCCTCACATGATCGGAAAGCGAAGGCCTGCCAACCGCGCCGAAACCCTGCGGCATGGCCCGGCGGTCATGCTCGCGTTCAGAACGGTCGGCCGCGATTCACCGCCCCGCCCCCAGACACGGGCCGCTGCCGCACGGATTCGACGCCCGGCGAGCCGGCAGCCAGCCAGGCCACCAAGGCGGGAGGCCCTGCGGGCAGCGCGCCTGCTGGTACATACCGTCCCGCGCCGAGATGTTGAGCATCAGATCCGTGGCCAAGACCCCCGTCAGCAGCACCGAGGAGGCCAACAACGAGGCGCCGAGCCGCAGCAGCGTGCCGCGTCCGCGCAGCAGCCGACGGGCCAGCCAGAAGCCGACGGGCAGGCAGAGCGAGTACAGCAGCAGCCAGCCGAGGCCCTCGAAGATGAAGAAGCGAGGGGAGTCCGCCATGTCGTAGGCGGCGGGCCAGGCCACGTCGTAGCAGTACGTCCAGGCGTCGGCGATCAGGTTGCTGGCTGTCGTCCCCACGACGAAGCCCACGACCAGTCCGGCCAGGGCGATGGCGCAGCCCACTGCGCAGCCACCCCCCGCGGCAGGCACGTTCCCGGCGTCTGTCTTCCCTCCGTCCACAATCTTGAGCGGACGCACCGTGCGTCACCCCGGTTCCCCGCAAAGGGGCCTCAAGAACTCCATGATCTCGGAAGCCCCGCCCCCGGAGCCAGAGCCACCCACCAGACAGACCATTACAAACCGGATGCCACACGACTACGCCGAGGCCCTGCCGCGTCGGCGGGGAGGACTATGCGGAGTGCGTGGTGAGGATCGCCAGATCCGGAACACCCCCGCGTCGGCGGGGAGGACAGGTGCTCCCTGGAGATGGACCGCTCGTCGACCGGAGCACCCCCGCATCGGCGGGGACTCGCCGACTCCTCGATCACTCTGAACCGCGTCGGAACACCCCCCGCCTCGGCAGGAAGGACGTCATCGGTCTGTCCGGCGAGACCGGCAACGCCGGAACACCCCCGCGTCGGCCCCGCGACCGGCATTACGTCACCTGACGAGCCGCATTTCGTCGGTAGCCTCACTCCGGCAGGGGGCTGCCGGCCGTTTGGCCGGGCACGGGGAAGCCCAGCCCCCTGACGGGGCCATCGTGGGGACCGGGCCTGGACCCCTGACGGTCGAGTGCCGACCAGAAAGCAACCGGCCCCGGGGTGGTGGAGCAGCAGCACTCTCCCGGCCCCGCGCTGGTCCGAGTCGGCCACAGCCGGGCTCCGCCCTGCGACAGCTCAGCCCAGGTCAGCTCTGCGAAGGGGGCTGGACTCCCAGAACGCTACTCAGCCCCAGGTCTCGCCGTTGACCAGGGCAGGGCCGAAATGCCGGGTGGCAATGGACGTCAGGGGCGGGAGCGGACCGTCGTCGATCGCTAGCTTGAAGGTGTGTGCCAGGCACGTGCGCACAGGGTGCACCGGTCCATGGGGTTTCCAGCCGTCGTTCGTGGACAGGGGTCGGTTCTGCGGGTGGGCCAGGGCAAAGGCAACGAGCATGGTGCGCTTGTCCTCGTACTGGAAGTAGTCGACGATCGCCCGGTTGGTGAAGTCGAGGTGGGAGAAGACGACCGCGACGTCCTCCTTCCCGTACGGTGCCTGCTCCAGGGCCGGCAGCACGTCGAGAATCGCCTCGCCACGGGCCAGCAGACGGGCTCGCTCGTGCGAGTCGCCCCACGGTGGCGGATCGTCGTCCCTCAGGCCGTCGGGGTACTCCTCAGAACGCAGGAAATCACCGCGCCCGGACGCCGGCCGCGACGCGGTGATGCTGTTATGTGCAGGGGTGATGCGATCTTTCTGCGGGTATTTTCCCTGGCCACAGCGGGTTTTGACGCTTGGCCGGGCACGTCGCTGGGCGGGTCCCACAAAACGTGAGCGCGCGGAGCGCGCGTCACAGTGGCGCGGAGCGGCCAGACGGGCACGCGGCGAGGCGGGAGGGCGCGCTTCGCGCGCCCCGGCCAGGCGAGAACTGATGCTGCGCCCCACTCTGCCGCGCCTGGGGCAGTTGCCGCGCCCACCTTAGGGTCAGCGTATGAACATCGACATTGAGGAGTGGGCGAAGCAGGGTCGTCCAGCCATTCGCGACATGATCGACGCGCTTGGCGGGGACCTGGCCGCCTTCGACCACGATCCCCTCTCGGCAATGCCCCTCATCGACGACTTCCTCCTACGTACGCCTTGGGAACAGTTCGAACTGGACGACTGGGTATGGCTTCACGCGCAGCTGGTCGCCTTCGTCGCCGAAGTCCTTATCCATCACTACGACGGAACGTGGAAGGCTTTCCCAGCACCCGAAACACCTCCTGGCTGGAGACCAGTCATCGAACTCCTCGGCCGGGACCAGCAGTTGCGCCACGTAGCCGTCGTCGACCTAGTGCACGAGGAACTGCACCCCGTTCCCCAGCGAATACCACGCCTCATCGAGCGTGCCACCGCCCTCGCCGGCCATGGCCCCGAGCACTGACCCGCCCCCCAACCAGCACGGGGTAGCCTCAGGTCAGCGGGCGCAGGTCAGCTGGGCGAGAGATGTCGCAGGACGGTCGCAGCGCCGAGATGGGACGGCACACTCGACTTGTGGTTCCAGGCTCGGGTGTTGAGTCGGCCGCCTGGGCAGGCTGGAATTCATGGGAGGCGTTACGCACCGCGAAGCGGCCATGACACTCGCCGCGCAGGCCAAGGACGTGGCATGGGCTCCTGACGGCACGCCCTGGGAGCGGTTCTTACGAGCGATCAGCGGTGGCCGATGGGGCCGCCAGCCCACCGGCTGGACCGTGATCCGGCTGGATGCCCCCTGGCAGGACACCCCCTCGTCGGAGCGCCCCGGCTGGAGGGAGCGCGCCGCGAACCTCGCCGGCGACGTCGCCTTCGCCGTCGACTACACCGTCTGCGCCCACTGCCGACTCGGGTGGGTCGAACAGCCCTACACCATGGAGAAGTATCAGCGGTGCGGGCTGGCCACCGCGGCCCTGGAGGCGCTGCGCCTCGAGCACCTCAGCCTGTCCTGGCACACCCTGGGCAGCCGCTTCCAGGACTCCCGAGCCTTCTGGACGGCGGTGGGCTCCAGCGTGCCGGGCAGCTACCGGCAGCGCGACACCTGCCCACACATACCCGAAGAATGAGCACGGCTCGGCTTGTGCGCCCGGGGGCGCCTGCGCCGGCGCCCTCGAGCAGCGCAGCAGCCATGGTCCCGCTCGCGGCGGCCCTGCACGCACCGGTGATCTTTCCCGGATCCGGCCCCATGCCTAGCACCTCGGCGCCTACCGTCGTCCCACCAGCTTTCAACGCCACGAGGACAGGGAGGCGCATGCGTAGTGGGAAGGCGCTGCTCGAGGCGCTGCGGGTCCTGCGCGACCACCAGGAAGTAGCCGAACGTGGCTGGGCACTGTTCGGCGCGCTGCGCCCCGACCACCACGCGGCAGTGGAAGCCGCGGCCGGACGCGGGGACGAGGGCTTCAAGGAGGTCTACGAGAAGCAGATCCGCTCCTATCTGGACCTGATCGCCGGTCTCGGCGAGCACTCCGAGGAGGCCCGGTCCGAGGCCATGCTCACCCTCAACGCCCTGGTCGGCGCCACCCTCATGTCCCGGGCCGTCGCCGACTCCGGCCTCTCGGACGAACTGCTCACCAACGTCGCCGACCAACTCAAGCGACACGCGGCACCGGCCCCTGCCGCCTGATCTCACCCCCGGCGAGGCCCCGGCCGCGCCTGCCGCGTCCGAAAGGCGCGCCCAGACGATGATCCTCGACGTGGAGTGCCGCCTGGTGACCGACCCGTGGGCCCAGGAACGCGAGGTGGGGACCGGGATCCGCTGACCCTCAGGCGGGATGTTTCAGCGGCCGTGGAGTCGACCGGCTCCACGGCGGATGTCTCGGTGGGTCCTATTGCTGCACGTACACCGACTGGTTGAGGTAGCGGTCCTGTTCCAGGTTGTCGAGCATGAACGCGGCCAGGTCGGCGCGGGATATGTTGCCGAGGATGGATTTGCCGCGGTAGTCGCCGTGCCGGTAGGTGCCGGTGGCGGGCCCGGTCGTGAGGGTGGGCGGCTGGACGATGGTGAAGATCAGGTCGGAGGCGCGCAGGACGGCGTCCTGGTCTTCCTTGGCGGGGAAGCCCGGCAGGGTGATGACGCGGATGGCGGCCACGACTGCGCGCATCAGCGGGTTCAGTTGTCGGCGGCTGATGGCGCTGGTGGCGAAGCCGGTCAGCGCCTCCACCCGGGACACGCCGACGGTGCGCATGGCGGTGACGATCAAGCGGCTGCCGGTGTGCACGACCGGGTCGGCAAGGCTGATGATCGCCGCGTGTGACCCGGTCAGGGTCTTCTCCAGCGCCGCGATGTCGTCGAGGTCGGCTTGCACACCGGAAGCGGGCAGGGGACAGACCAGCACGGCCAATCCGCCCACATGGATCGCCTCAACTTGAACCCGTCGCAATAACTCGGACAACCGCCGTAGAGCCAGTCAGGACTCGTCATCATCATGCGTAGCGCCGCCTTGGCCGCAGCTGCGCTCGCCGGCGCCGTGCGAGAGGAGTTCGGCCTGGCGAAGGCAGAGCCCGAGGCGGGGCAACGATGCAGCCTCAAGGGCCTGGGATCGGCTCCGGCCCGCGGTCGTGGTCAGCCGGAATGCCGGTCCTGGTACGCGGACTTGATGAGCGTCTCTGCGCCACGTGCCAGGTCGAGTCGGGCCTGTTCCGCGTCTTCGAGATAGCCGGCCACCATGGCGCCGTCGCGGAGCAGGAACAGGGTGCGTGCCGCCCGTTCCGGATCCGGGTGACCCGCCCTGGTCAGCAGGGAGGTGAGCGTGTCGTGGAACCAGGCGCGGTGCGCGGTCACGGCTTGACGCACGGGGTGGTCCGCATCGGGGTACTCGGCAGCCGCATTGATGAACGGGCAGCCACGGAATCCCGGACGGCACACCTCCTCGCCGATGCCGTGCACTATCAGCATGAGCAACTCGCCGGGCTCGCCCGTCATCTGGGCGGCACGTGCCAGGGTTGCGCGGATGTTCTGGTCCGTGGCTTCCAGGTATGCCCGAATCAGGTCCTCCTTGCTGGGGAAATGCCGGTAGAACGTCGCGCGGGTGACCTGAGCCTCGGCGATCACCCTGTCGACGGCCACGGCGTGGATGCCCTCGGCATAGAAGACGCGCATTGAGGCGGCCAGGAGCCGCTCGCGGGCCTCGGAGGGCCGGGCCGAAACTTTGGCGGGGGGCGGGGCAGAGGTCATTCAGACACAATACAGAACGGTTCGTCTTATCGGCTGCGTCGCGTTCGCGCTCCGATGGGAGCCGAGGCGTGCGGGAGCGGGTGGACCGGTCCTGCGAGTAGCCCCGCTTCCCGGCCCGGTGCGGAACCGGGCCGGGAAGCGGAGGCTGGGAACGGCGCGGTCAGCCTGCCTGGGCGGCGTCGAGGATGAGCGACGTGACGGCGTCGGCGTTGGTGATCATCGCCGCGTGGGGCGCGTTCACCTCGACACGTCTCCGCCCCAGCCGCATAGTGCACCGCGGCCCCGCCCCAACCGATCCCGATCCGTCATGCCGACAATCCTCACCCGGCTTGACGAAAGAGATAGGGCCACCCCCCGGCGGCGCAGAGGGCGGGACGCAGGCTGCGGCGACGGTGAAGCATGGGTTTTCTCCAAAGGGGGGAGGCAGCTAGTAGACAGAACGTTTCGTTCACTATAGGCAGTGAGTCTCTGTCCCCTGTCAAGAGAGGGAGGGGCGGGCTTCTCCGGCGGGCCGGCTCGGTCGCCGAAAGGGGGCGAGCGCCCACCCCGGCGACGTCAGGACTTCTGTCGCCGAGTACGCAGGCCGGATCGGCCACACCGGGTCCGTGAACCGAGTCACACGGCGATCACTGGGGGTGTGGCCCGCGTCCGCAGGAGCCGCGCGAAGTCGCAGCTCACAGGCCTGACGCGGGCGCGCGCAGGGGATCCATGGCGATGAGGCTCCGGACGGCTGCGACCGGCCCGCCCGCACGCGACCCCTTGCGGTCCCGGTAAGGCGCGCTACAGTCTGCTTCATAGAACGTTCTGTCTCACGACTGGGAGCCTGGCAAACATGGACATCGGCGACTCCGTCCCTGACTTCACCCTGCCGGACGAGACCGGCAACCCCCGGTCGCTGGGTGAGTTCCTTGCCCAGGGCCCCGTGGTGCTCTTCTTCTACCCGGCGGCCATGAGCGCCGGCTGCACCAAGGAGGCATGCCACTTCCGCGACCTGGCCGCAGAGTTCAAGGCGGTGGGGGCACAGCGCGTGGGAATCAGCCCGGACACGCCCGAGAAGCAGCAGAAGTTCACGGAGCGCCACTCCTTCGACTACCCGCTGCTCTCCGACCCCGACGGCGCGGTCGCCCGGATCTTCGATGCGCACCGAAGTTGGGGCCCGCTGAACGCCAAGCGCAAGACGTTTGTGATCGGCACCGACTTCCGCCTGATCGAAGCCATAAAGAGCGAGATCAACATGAACGCGCACGCCGACCGGGCGCTCGTCGCCCTGCGCAACTCGGTCGGCGCCTGACCGCACCGGACACGTCTGCGTGGCCCGGGACGCCGGGCTGTCCCCGTGTCCACAACCGGCATGGCTGGGCACCACCGGCCCGCCGCCCCCAGGAGGCGCGGCGGGCCGGTGGCATTTCGCTCTGTTTCGATTCCACGGACGGGGCAGAGCGCGCTACTCGCGGGCCGCGGCGATCTCGCCGGTGATGCCGAGCGCGACAAGGACAAGGGCTTCGTGCCGCAGCCGATCCGCTGGCGGGCCGAGCAGACGAACGGCACGCTCATGCTGCACCGACGCCTGGTCCGCGACTACGAGTCGCTGCCCGCCTCGTCCGAGTCCCGTGTCCACTGGGCCGAGACCGACCGCCTCTCCCGTCGGCTGACCGGCGAGGACACCCCCACCTGGCGCACCACCGCCGTGGCCACCGCCCCTCGGGAGGCGACCGCGTGACCAGCGCCGACCGGCTCCTGGCCCTTCTGGACGAACGCGAGTCCGCCCTCGACGCGCGGAGCGACGTCCTGCGTGCAGGGAACGCCGAACTCACCGAAGAACTGGCCGAGTTGGCGTCCGAGGCCGAGGCGGCGCGGATCACCCGCAAGACTATCCTCGCCCTTGCCCCACAGCTGGAGGAGTCGGCTTCCGAGCCGCCGCCGGACCTGCCGCCCCTCCCCCACTACCCCGAGATCCTCACCGCCCTCGCCCAGGCCGACCGACCACTGCGGGCGCGCGACCTGTGCGAACGCCTCGGCCTCGGCTACCTGCCCCGGACGATCGAAGGCGTGCGCGCCAAGGCCAAGCGCCTCGTGGCGCGCGGCCTGGTCGACGAACCCGAACCAGGACAGTTCGCCCTGGCGGGGCCACGGACCGACGCGGACGTCACCGACCAGCCGACCTGACCCACACCAAAGCACAAAACGGACATCACTCCGCGAAATGGCCTCGCAAACCAGCCACCCTCGGTCCTCTGCTCGGGCACGGCCTGGTCCTGCTCCTGGCGCTCGTCCTCGTTCCGGCTCGCGGCCTCGATGGCCTCATCCTCGCACCCGTCGCACAGCGGCGGATGCCACCGTGGCCCCGGCTTCGGGTAGGCAACCGTCGCCTCCCACCGGTCGTCGGTGAACTTCGCCCCGCAGCTGGCGCAGACAGGACGGCGTGCCTCACCCTCGGCGGCCTTCTGCTCAGCCGCGCGCCGCAGTTGAGCCTGGTACTCCTCCTGCCGGGCCCTGGCGGCCTCCCGCTCACGCACGTCAGCAGCCTCACGGCGGGGGTTGCCGATCGCCTCCAGCAGCGGCTGCATGTGGTCGCGGCCGATGCGGAGGAACACCGGTCCGGCCGGGCCGTGCCGGCGCAGGTTCCGAAGCCCGGTCGCGATGACCGGGATCTTCCCGTCGTAGAGGTGGTAGCCGCCGCCCTGCCGCTCCCCTGCCCACAGGTGCCGGGTGAGCTCGATCAGGCGCGGAACGGTCCTGGTCGGGTCGCGGGCGCCGATGTGGTTGAACACCAGCAGGACGGGCGGGTGCGGCTCGTCACCGGGCCTGCCCGCAGGAGCCGGCCAGCGAGTGCGCCACATCGGGCGCTCCCTGCCGTCGGTGTCCTTTGTCTTCCGCTTGAAGAAGCCGGCGTACTTCTCCAGCTTGACGGCAATCTCCTCCGCGGTCTCGTGGCAGTTGTCGACCTCGATGAACAGCAGCGGCACCCCGTCCTGCGGGGCGGTGAGCACGATGTCGGCCTGGGCGCCGCCCTTGCCGGGCGCGTTGGGCTTCGACGTCCGCCGCGGGGCCCGCTGGCTGAGCCGGAGGGGGTGCCATGACGGGCACGCGCGCTGCGACGGGTGACCCGGTAGCGGCCCTGGCCCCCGCCCAGGCTTGGCGCCGCCGAGGCCGTGCCCGCGCCCGCTTCGGTCCGCCGCCGGCTCGGCTCGACCGGGCGGGAGGGCCGCGGCCTGGTTGCCACGTGGGCTCTTCATCTGGGGAAGGACGTGCTCTACGCGCGGCGCGGAGCTGCTTGTGCGTTCGGTCGGGCTCGGCTCGCCTCCCGATGAGCGCGCCAGCGCGCGGCCTGCGCTGCTCGATCGGGTGCGACCCGATGCGGTCCTGCTCCTCGGCGGGATCCTGCACTTCCGCTCCCAGCTGCCGGCCCTTCAGGACTGCCCGGCACCGGTGGCCGGGTGGTTCCCCGTCGAGTTCGACCGCGACACACCCCCGCACCCCTGGCGGGCCGTCCTGGGCTGCTGTGCGCGGATCCTGGCGCAGGCCGAGAACGGCCGCTCCCAAATGGCCCGGGCAACCAGCCGCAACGACATCGGCCTCGTCGGCCTCGGCGTCGACCTCGACATCTTCCATCCGGTGGATCCGCCACGCCGCAGGCAGCTGCGCACCCGGCTCGGCTGGGATCCGGACGCCTTCGTGTTCCTGTACGTGGGCCGCAACGACCCGCGCAAGGGTATCGAGTACGCCATCGAGGCGCTGCGCCTGTACTGCCGCGACGATCCCCAAGCGGCCCGGCGCACCGTACTCCACCTGCACACCCAGCCCGGACGCGGCCTGCTGGAACTCATCCACGCCAGCGACCTTGCCGCCAAGGTCACGTTCAGCCGCCGCGAGAGGCACCTGCTGCGTGACCCGTTCAGCGAGACTGACGTGGCCGCCCTGTACCAGGCGGCGGACGCATTGCTCTTCCCCTCCACGGGCGAGGGCTTCGGAATGCCGCTGCTGGAGGCGCAGGCGGCAGGACTGCCGGTGGTGGCCACCGCCAACAGCGCCATCGGCGAGGTCGTCGGGCGCGCGGGTCTCCTCATCCACTCTCCCGGACGCGTCACGGCGCTCGACGACGACTGCATCGTATGGGCGTGGCCGCCGGACCCGGTGCACGCCGCGACGCTCATGAACGCGCTCTTCCACAACCCGGACCTGCACGCTTCGTTGAGCACACACGGTCTGCGGCAGTCCGCGACCCGGTCCTGGGACACCATCGCGGACGAACTCCTCGACGAGCTGCACGCCGTCACAGCGGTGCCTGCAGTGCCTACGGGGACACCACGGTGACCCGGATCGGGTTCCTGAGCACCTACCCACCCCAGATGTGCGGCATCGCGAACTTCACCACCGCGCTGCGGACGGCGCTGCCCCCGTTGGCGGCCGGCGCAGTGGTCGCTGCCGTCGACCCGGCAGGTCCGGGTGTGGGAGCCGCCACATGGCCGCCCGAGGTCCGCGGTGTGCTGGAACCCGACTCACCCGCCAGCTGCCTGGCTGCCGCCCGGATCCTGAACCAGGAAGACGTCGCCATCCTCCAACACGAGTTCGGCATCTACGGAGGCCCGAACGGCGTCGATGCGCTGCGCGTCATCGACCTGCTGACCGTGCCGGCCATCGTGGTCGTGCACACCGTGCCGGCCGACCCCACCCACCACCAGCGCGCCGTCATCGACCGCATCCTGGCCAAGGCCGCCGCCGTCGTGGCCATGAGCCAGGACGCCCGACACCGACTGTCCGCGCAGTACGGCATCCCGGGCGAGCGCATCCGGCTGATCCCGCACGGCGTCGCCCCCAAACTGGTCGGCGTGCGCCACGCCCACGAACCAGCGGCCCACCGGACCGGACAAACGGCCCCGACCCTGCTCACCTGGGGCCTGCTGCGGCCCGACAAGGGCATCGAATGGGCCCTGGCCGCTCTTCCCCTGCTTCGCGGCAACGCCGCACGCGCCGGCTACGTCATCGCCGGACGCACCCACCCCCGCATCCTCGAGCACCAGGGCGAGAGCTACCGCCACCAACTCGCCGCACAAGCCGACCAACTGGGCGTCGCCGACCGCGTCACCTTCGACGACCGCTTCCTCACCCCGGACGAACTCCAATCCCGGCTGAAGCACACCTCGT
This sequence comes from Streptomyces sp. NPDC001093, assembly GCF_040298985.1. Taxonomy (NCBI): domain Bacteria; kingdom Bacillati; phylum Actinomycetota; class Actinomycetes; order Kitasatosporales; family Streptomycetaceae; genus Streptomyces; species Streptomyces sp. NPDC001093. The sequence goes on from NZ_JBEPBF010000110.1 coordinate 24,282, forward strand.
GCGTGGTGCTGCCCTACGACACCCCGGACCAAGCCACCTCCGGCGTCCTCACCGAAGCAGTCGCCGCCGGAATCCCGGTCGTGGCCACCCGCTTCCCGCACGCCGTGGAGCTCCTGACCGCCGGCCGCGGCATCGTCGTTCCCCACCGCGACCCGCAGGCCATGGCCGACGCCATCACAGCCCTCCTCAAAAACCCGAAGCCCGGCCCAGCGCAAGCCCACCCGCTGGCATCCGAAGACCTGAGTTGGCACACCGTCGCAGCCTGCTACCACCGCCTCGCCGCCGAAGTCATGACGATGCCTGCAGCCCCGGCAGCACGAACCGACCGCCCACGGCCCACGGCAGCGGCAGCGGCAGCGAGCCGCGGCGCAGCCGGGCCACGTGGATCCGTCCCGGGTTGAACCCGCCGTACAGGGCCCTGTGCCCACGGCAGCGTTCCGGACCGAGCGCAAGGTCGACCAGCCTCCGCGCCAGTCCGTCCGTGCACAACAACGCGTCGTACAACCCGAACAACGCGTCGCCCCGCGCGGTCAGAGGCGCGTACAACTCCGTCCGGATTCCTCATGGTTTTTGTCAAGCGGCCAAAGCGATGGGGAGCCGCTGACCACGGCACCCGCGGCCAAGTAAGGCTCACACGGCCTGAGCACGCTTTTCGCTCGTTCGCCCACCGCGACGTCAACCAGACGCAGCCGGGGCACTCCGTCCCTGCCCATATGCCCACCGTACGGCGGCATGCAGCTCAGCATGTTGTGGGGCCTTGGGCTCTGTGGGGGGGTTGGGGCACTTCGCCGCCGGTGAGGGCGGCGAAGTCCGCGTGGGCCTGTCCGGCACCTTCCGGTGTACGCCTCGCGCTGGATGCGCTCGGCGAGCATCCGGCAGGTGCCGGCTGCCGGGTGTCGGCGTTCCTTGTGCTCGTCGGCCAAGTGTTCCGGGCCGCGATTCCGTGCGGGTGCCGGTGTGGCGTCAGGGTTCGGGCTGGTTGGTCAGCGTTCGAGGAGGGCGATGCGGATAGCTCGTTCGACGTGGGCGGCGGTGTTGGCCTGGCCTTGGGCGTTGGGGTGGACCAGGGTGACCCGCTTGTGGATGGCAGCGCAGTTCAGCAGGGTGCCGGGGACCTTGGCGGGCCAGTAGTCCGCGGCGTCGCCGCAGATTCCCTCGACCCACTTGGTGCCCGCGGGCTGGCAGGCGTCGTGGCCCACGCTGGAGGAGTAGACGTCGACGTAGCGGTCGCCGAAGAAGTCCGTGACCCGCTGGATCGTGTTGTTCAGCGGCTTGAGGACGTTGTCACGGAGCCAGTCGATGTCGGCGTGCTTGATCGAGCCGAGTTCGGTGAGGGCGAGGCGGTTGCAGGCGCTGCCCTCCTCCGGCAGGACGGCCGGGTATCCGACGGTGATCACCTTGGCGTTGGGTGCGGCCTGGTGCACCTTGACCAGCATCTGGATGTACTCATCCTGGACCCTGGCGAGCTTGTCCTGGATGTTCTCCCCCTCGGGAGGATTGGTGTAGTAGTCGCGGCAGGACTTGCCGGGCGTCGCGCCCAGTTCGAGGCACTTGAGGAGTGTGCCGCCGAAGGGCAGGCTGTTGCCGCCGACGCCGATGGTGACGATGTCGGTCTGGTCGTTGAGCTTCGCTCGCTGGATTTGCGGGTCCACTGCGGGCCAGCCTCCGGCGGGGGGCTGGACCGGGCTGATCGGCGTCTGTTTGGTGTCGGCGATGTTGGCGATGGTGGCGTTGCCGCAGCTGACGTTGGTCAGGTGGACGGGCTTGCCCGGCGGGAACTCTTCGAGCTCCCGGTCGATGACGCCGGGGTAGGCGTGGGTGGTGCGGTCGCAGCCGTCCCGCGACGCATCGCCGAGCGGGGGCTGCGGGGCTCCGACGAAGCCGCCGGCGGTGTACGAGTCGCCCAGCGCGGCCCACTCGTACTGATCAGCCGCACCAGCGGAGCCGGAGGGCACAAGCGCGGACGCCGCCAGCGCGAGCCCCACGGCCAGTGCTCGCATTCGCAGGCGGGAGACGGGGTGTCGCATGGATCCTCCAGGACAGGCCAGCAGGGCCGTCGAGGCGAGGGCCGCGAGTCGGCCCATAGACGTCGGACGCATGGGTGGTCTCCGTTCGCTCCCCGTAGTCAACTTCTGCGGCTCGCCGCGCCCGCGCCCCGCCGGGGGAACTGACCTCGTCGGGGTGCGGGCACGGGCTGGACGGTCAGCGGGCGCCGACCTCGATGGGGGTGCTCTGGCTCGTCTCGCTTCCCACCTGGAACGTCAAAGACGTGCGGCCCGTGGTGCTCGGGTCACTGGCCTTGACGGCCACCCACGCGGTGGACTTGGAGCCCTTGCCCCACAGCGCCAGGTTGACCTTGGAGAAGGTGAGGGTCTGGCCGCTTGGGGACAGCTGTCCGACGAAGTGCTTCTGTGCTCCGTCGGAGTCCAGCACGGTCAGCTGGTAGCCGGGGTTGCCTTCCTCCACGAACTGCAGCCCCAGCCCTTCAGGCAGGCTGACCTGGACGGTCTGCTCGGGGACCGGCCCCTCGCTGGTTTCGAGATGCACCCCGGGATAGCCGACGGGGCCGCCCGCGGTCAGCCTGACGTCCGGCGGGCCGCCCGGGACGACCGAGAAGCTGGCGCTGCGCGTGGCGGTGTAGCGGAAGTAGACGCTGCCGAGCTGGAAGGCATCTTCCGGCTTGTCCGGCATCCAGCTCAGGGCGCTCGTCTTGCCGTCGGAGGTGTTGGTGGACTGCGGCCAGACCAGGAACCGGTAATACCCCGGCCTGTCGCCCTCATCCAGCAGATTGACGGCGTCGAGGATGCGCTTGTTGAGGATTCCGGCGTCCGCGTGGCCCTTGACGTTGAACTTGACCGGGGCGGGAGTGAGGTGGGACGGCGTACCGTCCTCGTGCACCAGCTGGTAGTACACGTGGTCGGCGTTGTTGCCGGCCACGTTGTCCCTGCCCTGGCGGGGATTGACCAGGTCGATGATGAACTTGTCGGCGATGTAGCCGTTGTCTGCCACGTAGCCGAAGCCGGCCTGGCTGTTGGGAGTTCCGCCCCAGGCCGTGTCGTACGGCAGGCGGACGAAGGGGCGCCCGATCCGCCCGTTGTCCGGGTCGTAGAGGGGCCAGAGAACCTCTACCTGAACATGCGTGATGCGGGTCGTGCCGTCGCTGAGGCTGACCTTCACGCCGAGCTGGTACATGCGGCTGTACTGGCCCAGCTCCGGTGCAGCGTCGACGTTCAGGTCACCGCGCAGCGTGAAGGTGATGACGTCGGAGTCGGCGAGGAACGTCAGGTCGATGACCTCGTACTCCTGGTCGATGCCCATGCGGCCGCGTGGCACCTCGACGGCGGTGATGTAGGCCAGGTCGTCCCGGCCCCAGTAGGCGTACTCGACCTTTGTGATCTTGATACCCATCGGGACGCGGATGCGGCCGTCGTAGCGGAACTCGGAGTCCCAGACGGAGAACCGGTTCGCGTACCCGAGGGTCTTGATACCCGTCCATTCCGGGTCCGACGTCGGAACGTCGACTGGTGATACCGCTGATACTGATGCAGCCATGCCAATCTCCCTTTGACTGGAAAATGTGAGGGATATACCGAACAGCGGCAGTGGGCCTATTCGCTCTTCGCGGCCGCGCCCCAGCGGGTCTTGGGCTGCATGCAGGCGCCGCCGCATCGCCATGCCGCACTTGGGAAGGACTTCGGCACAGCTGCTGCCCTCGTCCTTCAACCTCCGCCTGCGTGGAGCGCGGGACGACTGCTGAGCACCCGCTCCGCTGGGCTGTTTCGAGCACAGCGGGCCGTGTGACTGTCGGGTTGCTCAGATGACATTGATGGTGGTGGAGGGAGAGAGTCGGTCGCCGACGGAGAATTCGACCCGGGTGGCGCCGGGTGGGGTGGCGTCGGAGGCGCTCACGGCGACCCACATGACCGATCGTGATCCGGCATCGGGGATGCCCAGGTCGACGTGGGAAAAGGTCAGTACCTGCCCGTCGTCGGAGAGGTTCCCCATGTACACGGTGGTGTTGTGGTTGGCGTCCCAGACAGTCAGCTGCTGGTCGGGATTGCCCGGTGTGCCGAACTGCATGTTGAGCTCGGCCGGGAGGGCCGCGGTGACAGTTTGCAGGGGGATGTCCTGTGATCCGTTGTTACGGACCTCCACGCCCGGGTAGACGGGTGCCCCTCCTCGTTCCGCGGTGACGGGGGCGCCGCCGGGTGCGACGTCGTAGGCGGGTGTGACGACGACCGTGGTGGAGGAGGAGGGCTTGCCGGCGACGGTGAAGGCCAGGCTGGTGGCTCCGAGCGGGGCGTTGTGGCCGGCGCTTACGGCGACCCACATCACCGCTGTGCCGGGCAGGTTCAGGTCCACGTCGGAGAAGACGAGCGTGGCTCCGTCCTCCAAGAGCTTTCCCATGTACGGTGTCGTCCGCCCGGAAGGGTCTTGGACGGTCAGCTGGTAGTCGGCCAGTGCCTGCGTGCCGAAGAGCAGTCCGCGGTCGGCGGGCAGCGTGACCGACACCGTCACCGGCGCAACCTCCACGTCGGAGTCGACGTGGATTCCCGGATACCCGACGGGCCCGCCCCGCGTCAGCTCCACGTCCGGCGGGCCGCCGGGCGTGAGTGTGAACTCCGACCACTGCAAGACCACTTGACCGTGGTGGTCCGCGTCACCGGCGGGAGACTGGTACAGGGGATCGTCCTTGCCGCCCGCCTGGGCGCCATTGCCGGCCACGGTGCGTCCTTCGGTGACGCCCGGGCCGCTCACAAAACTGCTGCCACCTCCACCACCGCTGCCCCAGTAGCCCTGTGAGTTGGCGAGGGTGAGCCCTCCGCCGCCTCCCGCGTAGCCGGCGCCTCCACCTGTTTCACCGGCGCTGTAGCCCGCGCCCCCGCCTCCCCCCATACCCGGGATCGGCACCTGGCCCCCAGGACCTCCATTTACGTTGGGGCCTCCGTTCTGGCCGGTGTTGCCACCACGCCCCCCATAACTACTGCCTGTGGAGCCGCCGGCACCGCCCGTCGAACCCGATGCTCCGCGCGCCACCGTGCCGGTCCACCCGCCCCGCGATTGAGGCTGTCCGTCAAAACCGCTGGTGCCGCCGCCCGCCCCGCCGCGCGCGTCAATGAGACCCGGCCGCGTGCACGCGCCTCCTCCTCCGGCGATCAGCAGCGGCTGTCCCAGCCGCTGACTGAACACGCCGCTCATCCCGCCCCCACCGTGGCTTGCTCCCAGATCGACAACGATCCGCAGGGTCTCCCCGGGGACGACGGCGATGTTCCCCGTGGCGAATCCGCCCCCGCCTCCTTGGCCGGCCCCGCCGCCTCCGCCGCCCCAGCAGCGGGCGTTGACCGTGGTGACGCCGGGAGGAACCGTGAAGTCCTGGACGGCTCCGGTGTAGTCGAATCGCAGGATGTGGGTGAAGGGAGCGATCGGTGCGCTGATGGTCGGCGCAATGGCCGCACGTGGCTCGATCACCGTGACGGGTTCGGCAGTGGGGAGAAGAGTTGCCTCGGTCAAGACGTGCCTTCCTTTCGATGCAGGTCGACGGGACCGGTGGTGTTTTCTCTGTGCTCCGCGGCACCATGACGGCCGCAGGCGCGGTTCGTCCCCCGGAGCGCGGAGTCGTCCCCAAGGCTGTGGCTCATCTCGCCCACATCGACGAGCGTGCCGATGGCGCGCTTGCGTACGCCGTTGGCCATGCGCTTCATGGCCAACGATTCGATGGCGTCGCACCACAGGTCGAGGTCGGGTGTGGCGCTCAGTTCGATGGAGCGGGCTGCGGCCCGTCGCGAGGCCCGGGCCCAGTTGTCCGCGTCTTGCAGGGCTGTCAGAGCGTCGATCCAGGCGTTGAGGTCGTCGCGGTAGGCGAAGATGCCCGCTTCACCCAGGGACTCGACCAGCCCGGGGGTGGGGTGGGCGAGCACGGGGATGCCGGAGGCGAACGCCTCCACCGCGACGCGTCCCCAGGACTCGTACAGGCTCGGCATGAGCATCACACGGGAGCGGCTGTAGACGTGCTCGCGCATCTGCTGCCCCGGAACCCCGTCGAGGACCTCGCAGTTGGGCAGCCTCGGTGGCGGCATGATCTGCTGGCCGTAGGCGCCGCGGACACCGAGGAACTTCCACTGCGGTGTCCAGGCGGCGATCTGCCAGAACAGCTCACCGCCCTTGTCCGGGTTGAGGTTGACCAGGGTCGCGCAGTCCCCGGGCTGCGTGCGGTACTCCTCCGCAATCACCGGCGGCCGCACCACGATGCTGTGCCGGGGCAGGAACTCGCGCGGGTAGCGGGCGTAGAAGATCTCGCCGTCCCGGCGGATCCACTCGCTGTTGTAGACGACGAGATCGGCGCCCGCCGCGTTGTGGAAGCTGGCGGCGAAGTTGTCGTGGCAGATCACGGCCAGCGGGATGAGACGCTCCCGGGCGAGGCCGGCGACCAGGGGCACGTTCTCGTAGTGGGAGACCAGCACGTCCGCCGTGTGGGCGTGAGCGGCGAAGTCGATACCTTCCTGGAAAGGGACGACCCGCACCCCGTCGATCTCGTAGGTCTTCTCGCTCCTGCCGGGGTGGGACAGCCAGACCTCCACCTGGTGGCCGCGCTCGGCCAGCGGCCGCAGCATCGAGTGCAGCATCCACTCCGAACCCGCGTTGTGATCCGGTGGATACCCGTACACCCGGGCCACGATGGACATGCGCCGCACGGTCGGTGCCACGGCCAGTCGATACGGACGCCATGCCAGCTGGTCCACCAAGAAGTCCCTCCGGAGCGGGTGTGCCGCGAGTGTGCGCAATCAGCCGGAGCGCGTGGTCTGCCCGCTCCGGCCTCGCTTCCATTCAGCCCCGACACACGGCTGCGGAACCAGTGCCTCCGCGCGAAACCACCACTACGTGTTCTGCCGAGGTGCGGCATGAAACGCCCAGCTCACAGGCCCTCTGGCTCGCGCCGGTCGCAAACCGGCCAAGCGCCGCCCCCTCGTCGGCCACACAGCGCCGGCAGCAGTGCGCGGGTACCTGACGGCGAGCTGTGCCCGCGTTTTTTGGCGGGTGATGACGTCCGCGGGCATCGTCGGTGCGCACCGCGACATCAGGTGCGCGGCAGCGGGTGCGCTCAGTGGCCGACCTCCCGGCCGCGGTGGGGGCCGGGCTGCCGCGGGTGGTGTGCCTGCTGGTCGTTCTCGCGTACGGGATGCGCTGCGTCGGCATCGTGCGGGTCGGCGTAGCGGTCCGCGCGGGCGCGAGAGTCGTCGGCTGCCTTGGTGAAGGCGTCCTGGAGGTGGCGCAGTTTCTCATCTGTGAGATCGAGGGCTTCCACGTCCCTGCGGGATTCCCTCAAGGCCCGCAGCGCCGTCAGGTCGATCGCCTCCCGGCGCCCGGCCTCCGGCTCCTGGTCGTCGTGCTCGGGGTCGGCGGCCGGGGGCGCGAGCAGCTGCTCGGGCATCGCCGCCTGCTGGTGCGCGACGACGTCGTACGCCCGGCCCCGCGCCGCGACGGTGGTGCGCAGCTTCTCGCGGACCACCGCGCCGGCGAGGACGGCCCGTTCGTACTGCAGCGGGGCGCGAGGTACCTCCCGCTCCCCCGGCTGCAGATCCGAGGGCCGGGGCGCGGCCGGTGTGCCCGGGTCGGCGGGGGCTGCCGGTCGGTGTCCGGGACGGTGGTCGGCGGGCGGCGGTCGGGTGTGAGGCCGGCCAGTGACCAGCGGGCGGTGTAGAGGCGGCAGGCGGGCAGCAGGCCGCGCAGCGTCTTCGGCTCGCTGATGTCCAGGCAGTACGTGGCGATGGCGGCATCCACGATTTGCTCGTCCAGGCCCGGCTCGCGGCGGCGGCCGCGCAGGACGAGAGCGAGGTGACGGCGGGCTTCGGCGAGCAGGTGCCGGCGGTGGAACCGGCCGCCGTGGTTCATCACGAACACCGTCGCGGCGACGTCGACGGCCGCCAGCGCTATGTCGACCACGGCGGCAACCCGCGCCCGGATGGCCGCCGCTGCGGCACGGGCGTACTCGAGAAGGGAATTGATGACCTCGACGGCCACTCCGGGGGTCCGGCCAAGATGAGCCCCATAGGGGCAGTGAGATGATCTTGATGGCCTGGCCTGGCCTGGCTTGTGAGCTGTGTGCCGTCGGGCATTCGCCACGCGTGAGGGCCCCGGCCGGTTGTGGGGCCTGATGTCGGGTGCTGGCGGGGTGAAGGTCGGGCAGGCGGGGGTGGTGAGCTTCGGCTTCAGGAGAGTTTCGCTTCGGGGGCGAAGGCGGGCAGCTTCTCGAGACTGCTGCGTACGGCCTCGGTGCCGTACTCGAACATCTGCCGTTCGTAGGCGTCGACCGCGCCGAGCAGGTCCCGGCGGCCTTCGTCGGCCCCGATGAGGCGGCGCAGCAGGTCGGCGTCGCGTAGAGCGGTGTTGGCGCCGTTGCCGCCGGTCGGGGAGGTGGCGTGGATCGCGTCGCCGAGCAGCGTGACCGGGCCGGAGGCGGCCCAGCGCTCGCCGGGCTGGACGACCCGGATGGAGAGCAGCGTGCTGTTGTCCGGGTCGGCCTGCTCGATCAGTGCACGCAGCTGTGGGTGCCAGCCTTCCATCCTGGACAGCACGGTGTCTTGCGCGGTCAGGTCCTCCAGTGAGCCGTTCGGGGGCAGGATCATGGCCCAGCGCACGTAGTCGCCGATGTCGGGCAGGGTGACTTCGGGGGCCAGTTGCTCGGCGGCCTGCTTCGGCGGGGTGCGGAAGCGCATCGCGCCGAGCAGCAGGCTGACGCCGTCACCGGTGATCTTCGAGCCGTAGGCCTTGGACAGGCCGGCGAACTCGTCGGTGAGCGGGGTGCGGCCGATGACGAACCGGACGCCGGTGTCGAGCGGGGTGGTCTGGGGCGAGAGCACCTGGCGGACCGCGGAGTTGACGCCGTCCGCGCCCACGAGCAGGTCGGCGGTGGCCGGGGCGCGGTGGGCGAACCGGGCTTGGACCTTGCCGTCGGCCAGCACGTGGTAGCCGGTCAACGCGGCGTCGGTGTGCACGGTGAGGCCCGTGAGCAGCAGGTGGCGCAGCACCTGCCGGTCGACGACGATGCCGGTCCGGCCCGCGCCGAGCCTGCCGATCTCCTTCAGCTGCGGGTCCAGGATCAGCTGCTCGGCGGCAGCGTCCATGACGATCTCGTCCAACAGCGGGTGCCAGCGCGTCGGCAGGCAGGCGCGCACCGCCTGAAAGCCGTCCGGGTCCAGCACGAGCCGGTAGCCCTGGAACCGTGCGCCGATCCCCGGGTCGCGCTCGAACACCTCGGCCTCGATCCCGGCACCACGCAGACCCTGGGCTAGCGCCAGGCCTCCCAGCCCGGCTCCGACGACGGAAACTCGCATCACACACCTCCAAGACATATGAACGAACTTAGTTCGCTCTAACGATCTAAGTTCTACGCAGCGAACTTAGATCGTGTCAAGGTATCGTGGCCGGCATGCCCGCCGATCCCCGCAGACTTCGCGCAGCCCGCCACGCCCAACCCGCAGCGGCGGCACCCCGGTCAGCGCCACGCAGGAAGCCGATCACCGTCGAACGGATCACCGACGCCGCCCTGGAAGTCGTCGCCGCCGAGGGGTACGACGCGCTCACCATCCGCCGGGTCGCCGCGGTGCTCGGCACCGGTCCGTCCTCGCTGTACGCGCACATCGTCACCAAGGACGACATCGACGACCTGCTGATCGGCAGGCTCTACGCCCAGGTCGTGCTCCCCGAACCGGACCCGGGTGCCTGGCGCGAGCAGCTGCTCGGGGTGTATGCGCAGATCCGCGACCTGTACCTGAAGTACCCCGGAGTCTCACGCGCCGCGCTGGCCATGGTGCCGACCCACCTGGAAACGCTGCGGGTCGGCGAAGGGATCCTGGCGATCCTGCTCGCGGGCGGCATCGAACCCAGGACGGCCGGCTGGGTCCGCGACGCGATGTCCCTCTACGTCGGCGCCTACGCACTGGAGCAGTCGATGGTCCGGCAACGACGTCGGCACCCGGATCAGGGTCAGGAATGGGTGCTCGGCAACGAGGAGTTGCTGGACCGCTTCACCGCGCTGCCCGCCGAGGAGTTCCCGCATACCCGACGCCATGCCGCCGAGCTGATCTCCGGCACCGCAGACGATCGCTTCGAGTTCGCCCTCGGCCGGCTCATGGACAATCTGCGGCCCGCGTCCGGTTGACCCGCGGCGCGCGTCCACCGCATGCCCCGCCACCGGCCGTCGACCCGAGGCCCGGCCTATCGCGACGAAGGCCCCACCCGCCGAGCAGATACGGGCCGCCATCCCGCCGGCGCTGTACCCGACCGTCGCCCTGGCCAACGGCCCGCACCATGATGTGGTCCTCCTTCACCCCGCCGGAACGCGGCAACCCGCGCACACCACTGCGGTCCCCAAGCTGGACCCGAACCACACGAGCCTCTGCACGCACTGGTGTTCTTCCCCTCGACGGTCTGCTGCCGGCCGCCCGGCGATCTTGTCGTCCATGTCGCCGGATCCGGTCCGCACTGCGTCGGAGCTGCGGCCGCCGTTTCAGCGGGCGACTGCGGCCGCCGC
>NZ_JBEPBF010000111.1:0-34644 GCF_040298985.1 Streptomyces sp. NPDC001093
CCGTTTGCGGACAACCCCCCACTTCACCTGCCGGCCCCCGGGCGGGGCAATCGGCCCCGCCGGGCGCCCGGTTGGAGGCTTCCCCCTAGTCACGGACCGCAACGCGCTCCGCTTCCGCCTCCTCCACGGTGGACCTGGCGACCACGAGGGACCGCTGTGTGCGCCGGCCGCGCAGACCGGCGAGGGTGATCAGCAGACCGGCCGCCGCGATGCCCGTGACGACCATGAAGCCCGGCCGGTAGCTGTCGAGGACGGCCTGCGGGGTGGCGTGGGCGGGGGCGTTCGCGGTCACCACGGCGGTGACCACCGCCAGGAAGATCGCTCCGCCCACCTGCACCGAGGTGTTGAGCAGACCGGAGACCATGCCCTGCTCGTGGTCCTCGACGCCGTTGGTGGCCTGGATGTTGAGCGACGGGAAGACCAGCGCGCAGGCCGCGCCGATCAGCAGCATGGACGGCAGGATCACGGCCGCGTACACCGGCTCGAGGTCGACCCGCAGGAACAGCGCGTAGCCGAGGACCATGAAGGCGAAGCCGGTGGCGATCAGCCGCGGGGTGCCGAACCGGTCGACGATCCCGCCGACCTTCGTCGAGGACACCGCCACCAGCGCGCCCGCCGGCAGGAAGGCCAGCGCCGTGTGCAGCGCGGACCAGCCGAGCAGGGACTGCATGTACAGCGTGGTCAGGAACTGGAAGCCGACGTAACTGCCGAAGAAGGCGATCGCGCCGAGCTGGGCGCGCACCTGGCTGCCCGAGCGCAGCACGCCCAGCCGGATCAGCGGGCTCGGCGAGCGCCGTTCGACCAGGACGAAGGCGGTCAGCAGCACCGCGACGGCGAGGAAGGACAGCAGCGTGCGGGCCGAGGCCCAGCCGGCCTCGGGCGCCTGGACGACGGTGAAGACCAGCAGCAGCATCGCCGCGGTGCCGAGGACGGCGCCCGGGATGTCGTAGCCGTCGTGGCTGTCCTCGCGGGCGCTGCGCGGCAGGAGCCGGAGGCCGGCGAGCAGCGCGAGGAGGGCGATCGGTGCCGGCAGCAGCATGGTGAAGCGCCAGCTGGCCTCGGTGAGCAGGCCCGAGAGCACCAGGCCCATGGAGAAGCCGGTGGCGGCGCAGGTGGTGTAGATGGAGAGGGCGCGGTTGCGCAGCGGGCCCTCCGGGAACGTCGTGGTGATGATCGACAGGCCGGCCGGAGCCGTGAAGGCCGCGCTCAAACCCTTGACGAAACGGCTGGCGATCAGCAGCGGGCCCGAGTCCACGAGCCCGCCGAGCAGCGAGGCGACCGCGAAGACGCCGAGCGCCACGAGGAACACCTGACGCCGGCCGAGCAGGTCGGCGGTGCGGCCGCCGAGGAGGAGCAGACCGCCGTAGCCCAGGATGTAGCCGCTGACGATCCATTGCAGCGCCGACGTGGACAGGTGGAGGTCGGAGCCGATGGACGGCAGCGCGACGCCGACCATCGACACGTCCAGCGCGTCCAGGAACATCGCCGCGCAGAGCACCAGCAGGGTGCCCCACAGCCGGGGGGTCCAGCGAACCGCCGGGGACGGGGCCGCGGAGGGGGTGAGCGGAGAGGTCATGCCGAAGACACTACATGCGCATGCATCGGATGCAAATGCATTTAATTCCGATGCAATAATCTTGCTTCTCTGCTACGGTGCGCCCATGGCGTCGAACAGGGCCGAGCAGGCGCTCGTGGAGCAGTGGCGGGAGATCCTCGCGCTGCATGCCCGCACCCAGTGCGAGCTGGACCGGGCGCTGCACGGACACGGCCTGTGCGCCAGCGACTTCGAGGTCCTCGACCTGCTGTCCGAGGGCGCCGCGGCGGACGGCGGCTGCGCCTACCGCGTCCAGGAGATCTCCGAGCGCGTCCATCTCAGCCAGAGCGCGCTGTCCCGGCTGATCGGGCGCCTGGAGAAGGACGGCCTGGTCGAGCGCGCCATGTGCGCCGAGGACCGGCGCGGGGTGCGCGTGGCGCTCACGGCGAAGGGGCGCGCGCTGCACGGCGAGGTACGGCCGGTGCAGCGCGCGGTGCTGAACCGGATGCTGACGGACTGAGGGCTGTCAGCTCCAGGTGACGGCGGACTTCTCGCGCCACAGTGCGGCGACCGAGGCATCCCCGGTCACGCCGGGGAACGGCAGCCGGTTCCACAGCGACAGGTACAACTGCGCGGCCGGTCCGGCCACTTCGCAGTCGGCGTCCTCGGTCGCCGTCCGCACGGTCACGGGCGGCTCCGGCGACAGGCGTACGGTCCACACCGCGCCGTCCACGTCCGTCGCCCGCATCCGCAGCACCCGCGGCTCTTCGCTCCGCACCCGGCTCCCGGCACGCGCGTGGAAGCCGCACAGCAGCTCGTCGACGCCGTCCACGGCGAAGCCGGGCGCGATCTCGCCGGGGGCACCGCCCCTCGCGGACTCGGCGTCGACCCGGTGCACGGTCGTCTCGTGTGCCTGCCGCCGGGCCCAGAACGCGAGCGGCGACGGCGCGGGCAGGAAGTGCCAGCACTCCACGTCGGGCGCGGCGGAGGCGAGGGTGTCGACGAGATACCGGTGCCCCTCCTGGAACCAGGCGAGCAACTCGGCGCCGTCCAGGTCGGGCAGGCCGCCGTCGGGGTGGTAGGAGGTGTGCCCCTCGGCGACGAAGGCGGCGGCCCAGCGGTGCACCATCCCGGTGTGCCGCAGCAGGTCGCGCATCTGCCACTCCGGGCAGGTCGGCACCTTGGCATCGGTCCCCGCCGCGGCGGCGGCCGCCGCCAGCGACCGGCTCTCCCGGTCCAGGGTCTGAAGGAAGTCGGCAGTGTCCATGGGCGTGAGTGTGCCGGATGGGGTGCGTGCCGGGCCGGTGATTTACGGGGTGCAGGCCGGCCGGTCCCGGTGAGCCGGCCGGCCCCGTCTTCTCGGTGCGCTCGGGGCCGGCCGGGTGCTGCCGGCTCCTGGCTCACGCGCCCATCGTCCGCCGCATGGACACCCCGATGGCCGCGGCGACGGCGGCCAGTGCCGCGACGCTGGTGAGTGCGGCCGACAGGGAGAACCAGTCGGCCATGAACCCGATCGCGGGCGGCCCGAGCAGCATGCCGCCGTAGCCGAACGTCGAGGCGACGGCCACGCCGGACGGGCCGGTCAGCGCGCCGGCCCGCTCCACGGCGACCGGGAAGAGGTTGGCGAGCCCGAGTCCGGTGACGGCGAAGCCGATCAGCGCGGCCCACACGGACGGCGCGAGCGAGCCGAGCAGCATGCCCACCGCCGCGACGGTGCCGCCGGTGATCACCGTGCGGGCCCGGCCGAGGCGCTCCAGGAGGCTCGTGCCCGTCGCCCGGCCCACGGTCATGGCCAGCGCGAAACACGAGTACCCGGCCGCCGCGACGCCGGACGACGCCGAGAAGTCCTGCTGGAGGTGGAGCGCGCCCCAGTCGGCCATGGCGCCCTCGCCGTAGGCGGTGCACAGCGCGATCAGCCCGAAGACGACGACCAGCCCGCGGCCGCCGGTCCGCCGCGTCGCGGGACGGTGCGTCTCCGGATGCGAGGAGGGGGTGCGGTCCGCCGGGGCTGGTGGCTCCTGCCGCAGCAGGGCGCGCCCGGCGACGGCCGTGACGAGCAGTCCGATCAGGGTCAGGCCGAGCAGATGCCGCGTGGGGGAGAGCGCGCCGGCGACCAGTCCGCCGAGCCCGGCGCCGGTCATGCCGCCGAGGCTGAACGCCGCATGGAACGACGGCATGACCGGCCGCCGCAGGGCGGCCACCAGATCGACGGCGGCGCTGTTGAAGGCGACGTTGATACCGCCGTAGGCGGCGCCGAAGACGAGGAGTACGGCGCCGAGGGCGGGCGCGGAGTGGGTGAGCGGGGGCAGGCTGACGCTGAGGGAGAGCAGGACGGCGCAGGCCACGGTGACCGGATGGCTGCCGTAGCGGCGGCACAGCCGGCCGATCAGCGTCATGGTGACGACGGCGCCTGCCGAGACGCCCAGCAGGGCCAGGCCGAGGGCGCCGGCGGAGGAGTCGGTCTGCTGCTTGATGGCGGGGATCCGGACCACCCAGCCCGCGAAGACGAAGCCATCGAGGGCGAAGAAGGCGGTGAGCGCGACGCGGAGCCGGGAGAGATCGCGGCTGCCACCCGGCACTACGCTGTGCGTTCGGGGTTTGTTTATTTGCGGCACAAAGTCAGGCTAGGCCGGTGCGCGGGGCGGGGCAAGGGACATTCCGTGTGCGGGCCACGGAAGGAGGCGCTCCTGCTGCCGACCGAGGACGCCTGGCGTGTGCGACGACTGCCGCACACACCCACGGGCTTGGATCCCGAGTGCCCCGAATCGACCGATGTGCCCTTCACCTGCACCGACTTGTGCTCGTTCGGCCCGGCGGCGGAGTCAACGCGGCGGGACGGACGCCTTGTTCGGCGTCCTGCGAAGGTGTCCACGCGCGCTTCGCGGTCGGATACAGGTCGGTTAATGCTTGCTCACGAGCTGGTTGCCGAGGGGTGAGCGGGCCATGATGGCCCCATGACGTTGGCCTCGCGCGCGCTCGCGCAACTGGCGACCTGGCCCGACCTGAGCCAGGCGGTCCCGAGCTGCGGCCTTGGACAGGCGGTGAGTTCGGCCCAGGGCGAGATCGCCCACTTCCACTCGGACCGCGATGTGGATCTGCGGTTGACCGACCGGGCGATCCGGCGGTTCGCCAAGGACCTCAGGGACTCGGGCGCGATCAGGATCGTGCCCGGTTCGCACTGGGTGACCCTGCGCCTCGACGCGGCGAGCGACGTCGACCTGCTGCTGACCCTGGTGAGCGTGGCGCTCCAGGCCCAGCAGGCCTGGCCCGACCCACTCGACCGGCCGCCGGTGGGCTGCAACGACCAGCGCGGCGCGGGCTTTGTGAAGGCCGACCGCAGTGGTTTCTGAGGCGAGCGGCGTGCCGGCCGGCCGCGGTGGCGTCTGAGCCGGGCGGCGCGGCACGGTGACCATGAGGGCCGGCCGCGCCCGAGTGCCGCCCGGCGTCACACCGCGACGACCCGGACGCCCGCCTCCTCGAAGCGGCGTACCGTCTCCTGCTCCACGGCCGTGTCCGTGACGAGCGTGTCCACCAGCTCCGCCCCGCAGATCCGGGCGAACGCACGCTGGCCCAGCTTGCTGGAGTCCGCGGCGACCACCACCCGCTCGGCGCGCTCGCACAGCAGCCGGTTGATCGCGGCCTCCGCCTCGTCATGGGCCGCCGCGCCGTGCGTGACGTCGAAGGCGACGACCCCGAGCACCGCCACGTCCAGTGTGATCTGCCCGAGCACCCCGTCCGCGAGCGGGCCGATGAGCTCGTAGGACTGCGGGCGCGCCACCCCGCCCGTCACCACGATCTTGAACTGCGGCCGTACGGCGAGCTCGTTGGCGATGTTGAGCGCGTTGGTCACGATGGTCAGCGCGGGCGATCCGGTGGACAGATCGCCGCGTACGGCCAGGGCGCGGGCCACCTCCGTGGTGGTCGTGCCGCCGGTCAGTCCCACCGCCTCGCCCGGCGCGACGAGTTCGGCCACGGCCTTGGCGATGCGCTGCTTCTCCGAGGCGCGCCGGGCCGTCTTGTAGCGCAGCGGGAGTTCGTACGACACTCCGTGCACCACAGCCCCGCCCCGGGTGCGCACCAGCATCTGCTGCTCGGCGAGCTGGTCGAAGTCCCTGCGGATCGTCGCCGCCGACACCTCCAGCTCGGCCGCCGCCTCCTCGACCTCCAGCCGGCCGCGCTCGACGAGCAGGTCCAGCAGCGCCTTCCAGCGGGCGTCCCGGGACATCCGCAGCCTCCGTTCCGAAGTGTTCCCGGCGACCCTAGCGCACCTCTCTCTGCGCTCGAATGCTTGATACTGCTCGAAAGCTCGCTATATCTTGCAGGAACAATCAGCGAGGGGGAGGGTGTGGCCATGAGTCATGTCGAGAACGAGCTGAACAGCCAGCCGGAGTGCTGGACACGGGCGGCCGAGGAGGCGGGGCGGCACCGGGACGCACTGCCGGGACCGGGGGAGCGGGTCGCGATCGTGGGGTGCGGGACCTCGTACTTCATGGCGCAGGCGGTGGCCGCCCTGCGGGAGGGCGCAGGCCAGGGCGAGACCGACGCCTTCGCGGCCTCCGAGTTCCCGTACGGGCGCCCGTACGACCGGGTGGTGGCCCTCACCCGCTCCGGCACCACCACCGAAGTACTGGAACTGCTGGGCGAGTTGAGGGGCAGGACCCGGACCACGGCCATCACCGGCGATCCGGACACCCCGGTGATGTCGGCCGCCGACGACCTCGTGGTGCTGGACTTCGCCGACGAACGCTCCGTCGTCCAGACCCGGTTCGCCACCACCGCCCTCACCCTCCTGCGCGCCCACCTCGGCCTGCACGCCGACTCCGTCGTCACCGACGCGCGCACGGCCCTGTCCACTCCTCTTCCCGAAGGACTGGTCGCCTGCACCCAGTTCACCTTTCTCGGGCGCGGCTGGACCGTCGGGCTCGCGAGCGAGGCCGGGCTGAAGATGCGCGAGGCCTCACTGTCCTGGACCGAGGCCTATCCGGCGATGGAGTACCGGCACGGCCCGATCAGCATCACCACCGAGGGCACCGCCACCTGGATGCTCGGCGAGGCACCCGAAGGGCTCGCCGAACAGGTCCGCATCACCGGTGGGTTGTGGATCGCAGGCCGGCTCGACCCGCTCGCCGAACTCGTCCGCGTCCAGCGGCTCGCGGTCGCCGTCGCCGCCGCCCGCGGCCTCGACCCCGACCAGCCGCGCCATCTCACCCGCTCGGTGATCCTCGCCCCCTGAACCCCGACCCGCCGCCCGCGCCCCGGAAGGACACCACACGTGCCCCTCGCGTCCACCGGCGAGCTGGTCACCGCAGCCGCCGCAACCAGATCCGCCGTCGCCGCGTTCAACGTCATCACCCTGGAGCACGTCGAGGCCGTCATCGCCGGCGCCGAGTCGGCCGGCGCACCCGTCGTGCTCCAGGTCAGCGAGAACGCCGTCAGGTTCCGCTACGGACGGCTGCTGCCGCTGGCCCGGGCGGCCGTGGCCGCGGCCGAACGCGCCGCCGTCCCCGTCGCGTTGCACCTGGACCATGTGCAGAGCGACCACCTGCTGCGCCAGGCGCCCGACGCCGGGTTCAGCTCGGTGATGTACGACGCGGCCCGGCTGCCGTACGCCGACAACCTCTCCGCCACCCGGTCGGCCGCCGACTGGGCCCATGCCCAAGGGCTCTGGATCGAGGCGGAGTTGGGCCAGATCGGAGGCAAGGACGGCAGGCTCCCGCTGGACGCCCACGCGCCCGGCGCCCGCACCGACCCGGACCAGGCCCGCGACTTCGTGGCGGGCACCGGTGTGGACGCCCTCGCCGTCGCCGTCGGCAGTGTGCACGCGATGACCACCCGCACCGCCACCCTCGACCACGGCCTGCTGAAGCGCCTGTACGCCGCACTGTCCGTCCCGCTCGTCCTGCACGGCTCCTCCGGAGTCCCGGACGACGGCCTGATCGCGGCGGTCGGCGGCGGCATCGCCAAGGTCAACGTCGGCACGGCACTCAACGTGGCCATGACCGGAGCGATCCGGGAGTTCCTCGCCGCCCACCCGGAGGCCGTCGACTCGCGCAAGTACCTCAGCGTGGGGCGGGACGCGATGGCCGAGGAGGTGCGGCGGATCATCGGGGTCCTCTCCCGGACGGCCTAGCCCCTCTTGACGGCCCTCAGCACCACGAACTTCGGGTCGGAGGCCACCAGTTCACAGGTGCCGAACAACCGCCTCAGCTTCACGTGGTACCCCAGGTGCCGGTTCCCGATCACCCACAGTTCGCCCCCCGGCCGGAGCGCGCGCAGCGCCCCCGTGAACATGCGCCACGACGTCGCGTCGGTCGTGGCCTGGTGGGAGTGGAAGGGCGGGTTGTTCAGGACCAGGTCCACGCTGCCCGGCGCCACCCCGGCCAGCCCGTCCCCGACCCGGAACTCCGCGTGTCCGGGCACCCCGTTGGCCTTGTACGTCGCCTCGGCCGAGGCCACCGCCTGGAAGGACTCGTCCACGAACAGCACCTCTGCCGACGGATCGGCGAGGGCCACCGCCGTACCGACGACGCCGTTGCCGCACCCGAGGTCCACCACGCGGCCCGCGCCCGGTCCGGGCAGGTGCTGGAGGAAGAAGCGGGTGCCGATGTCCAGGCGGTCGGCGCAGAAGACACCGGCGTGGTTGACGACCGGGCGCCCGGAGACCGGCCCGACGCCGTCCGGGAGGTCGTAGGCGTACGGCCACGGGTTCGCCGGCCGCTCCAGCGCCGGGTCCGGGGTGCAGAAGATGAGCCGGGCCTTCTGCCGTGCCAGTGAGGTCCGGGTCGGGCCCAGGATCCGCTCGAACAGCTGCAGCGTGGAGGTGTGGATCTCCTTCACCATCCCGGTGCCGACGACGACCGTGCCGGCGTGCACGGCGGGGGCCAGCCGCAGCAGCTGGTCCTCCAGCAGCGCCAGGCTCTTCGGCACCCGCACCAGCAGCACGTCCACGCGCTGTGGCGGCGGATCCTGGGTGGTCAGCAACTGCACGGCACCGGGCTCGACACCGGCCCGCACCAGGTTCGCCCGGGTCGCCTCCTGGCTCAGGAAGGAGTCGGTGATCTGCGTCGGCCGGTGCTCCGCGAGCGCCGTGGCCAGCGCCCCCCAGCGGTCCCCGACCACCACGACCGAGCCCGTGAGCGGCACCCCCTCCTCGGCCAGGTGGCGCAGCAGGTACGCGTCGGAGGCGTCCCAGGCACGCAGCCGGTCGCGGGGATCCTCGGGGAAGCGGGACAGCTCGACCTCGCCCCACGGTGTCGTCATACGGTCGCTCATCGTGTCTCCCAGGCTAGCGGAGCCGCAGCTCAGGGCTGGTGGGGCCGGCCTGCGGCACCATGGAGCGTGTGGACGCGGAGCTGTTTCCCAGGGAGCGCGCTCAGGTCGCGCCGGGCGCCGTGCACGTCCCGGACTGGCTCGACGCCGGCCGGCAGCGCGAGCTGCTCGCCGCCTGCCGGCAGTGGGCGCGGCCGCCGGCCGGACTGCGCACCGTACGCACCCCGGGCGGCGGCACGATGACCGCCCGGCAGGTCTGCCTGGGCCTGCACTGGTACCCGTACGGCTACGCCCGCACGGCCGTCGACGGCGACGGCGCCCCCGTGAAGCCGTTCCCGGCCTGGCTCGGCGAGCTGGGCCGCCGCGCCGCCGTCGACGCGCTGGGCCCGCAGGAGCCGTACACCTACGACATCGCACTGATCAACTTCTACGACCGCGACGCCCGCATGGGCATGCACCGCGACAGTGACGAGCAGGCGGACGCGCCGGTGGTCTCCCTCAGTCTCGGCGACACGTGCGTGTTCCGCTTCGGCAACAGCGAGACGCGTGCGAAGCCGTACACCGACGTGGAACTGCGCAGCGGTGACCTGTTCGTCTTCGGCGGGCCCTCGCGGCTCGCCTACCACGGGGTTCCCCGGGTGTACGGCGGCACCGCGCCGACCGGGTCGGGGCTGTCCGGACGTCTGAACATCACACTTCGGGTCAGCGGCCTGTAGGCCGCCGCACCTGCGGATCATGGGAGACTCGCCCTCATGAGCGGCAAGGCGGATCCCCGGACGGCGGGGGAGAGGACCACCTCGAGGGCGCGGCTGGACCGAGGGCGCGGAGCACTCGGCCCCGCGCTGGAGCTGGTGCACACCGGGCGGGCGCCGACGCGGGCCGTGCTCACCGCGGAACTCGGGGTGACCCGGGCCACGGCCGGAGCGGTGGCCGCCGAGCTGGAGGCGCTCGGACTGATTCGCGTGGATGCCCGGCCGGGCGCCGCGGCCGGTTCCCAGGGCCGCCCCTCGCACCGGCTGCAGGTCGCCGAGGACGGCCCGGTGGCGCTCGCCGCGCAGGTCCACGCCGACGGCTTCCGGGCCGCGCTGGTCGGCCTGGGCGGGCGGATCGTGGCGACGGCGCCCGGCTGCGAGACCGTCGACGCCGACCCGGCGAAGGTGCTCGGCTCGGTCGTCGAGGCGGGCGCGGAGCTGCTGCGCACGACCGGCCGGCGCTGCGTCGGCGCCGGACTCGCCGTACCGTCCGCCGTCGCCGAACCCGACGGTCTCGCTCTCAACCCGCTGCACCTGGCCTGGCCCGTCGGCGCCCCGGTCCGGCGGATCTTCGCGGAGTGCGTGCGCGCGGCCGGCCTCACCGGTCCGGCCTTCGCGGGCAACGACGTCAACCTCGCCGCGCTCGCCGAACACCGGCACGGTGCCGGCCGGGGCGCCCGGGACCTGCTGTGCGTGGCCACCGGGCACCGCGGTGTCGGCGGCGCCCTGGTCCTGGACGGCCGCCTGCACACCGGCAGTTCGGGGCTCGCCCTGGAGGTCGGCCACCTCACCGTCAACCCGGAGGGCCGGCCCTGCCACTGCGGCAGCCGCGGCTGCCTGGACGTCGAGGCGGACCCGCTGGCCCTGCTGGTCGATGCCGGCCGCGAGCCCGGCCCCGAGGTGTCGTTGCTCCAGCAGGCCAACGACCTGCTGCGCACCCAGTACGACGACCCGGCCGTCCGCACGGCCGCCGAGGCCCTGATCGACCGCCTGGGCCTGGGCCTGGCCGGACTGGTCAACATCCTCAACCCCGACCGCATCATCCTCGGCGGGCTCCACCGCACCCTCCTGGACGCCGACCCCGGCCGGCTCCGCGCGGTCGTCGCCGACCGCAGCCTGTGGGGCCAGAGCGGCGGCGTACCGATCCTGCCCTGCACCCTGGACCACAACAGCCTGGTCGGAGCGGCCGAGCTGGCCTGGCAGCCGGTCCTGGACGACCCCCTGGGCGCGCTGCGCTGACGGCACTTCCGGCCGCCCCCGGGCACTGTGTTCAGCCGGGACCCTTCGGTATGAGGTTCTCGGTTCTCGAGACACCGAGGTCAACCTCTTGACCACTGTGGCCGCACTCATTATTTTACGGTGGAAGTCGACCCGTAACTACCGGAAGGAGGCGACCAGCGGATGTACACCAGCTCTGATCTCGGTCGCCTCGCCCACAGCACGGTCTGGATTCCGGGTCGGATCGCGCACGGCTGCTGAACACGCCGTTCTGATGTGCCCGTCCGAGGCATATTCCTGATGCTCCGTCACCCTCTCTCGGCACCTCGCTGTCGCGTGCCGTTTTGCGCCCGCTCATCTCACGTGGCGCGTCTGAACACAGAAAGCTGCCTGAAATTGGCGAACATGATGAATCGATCGATCGCGCACCGAAAAGAAGGCCTGTCATGGTAGCGGCGCGGATCACGGTCAATGGGAAAGAAACACCGATTTCACCGGCTGCGCCCCACACGACGGTATTGGACTTTCTGCGCGAGCGTGGCCTCACCGGCACCAAGGAGGGCTGCGCCGAGGGTGAATGCGGCGCCTGTTCGGTGCTGGTGGCCCGTCCCGGGGTGAACAAGCCCACCGACTGGGTGGCGGTCAACGCCTGCCTGGTCCCGGTCGCGGCGCTCGACGGGCAGGAGATCGTCACCTCGGAGGGCCTCGCCACCGCCGGGGACCCCGGCATGCCGCCCACCCTGCACCCCGTGCAGGAGGAGATGGCGGTCCGTGGCGGCTCCCAATGCGGTTACTGCACGCCGGGATTCGTCTGCAGCATGGCGGCCGAGTACTACCGACCCGACCGCTGCGCGCACGCGGACCCGGCCGACAGCACCGACGCCGAGCACGGTCCGAACGGTTTCGATCTGCACGCGCTGAGCGGAAACCTCTGCCGCTGCACCGGTTATCGCCCGATTCGCGATGCCGCCTTCGCCGTCGGCACGCCCACCGACGAGGACCCGCTGGCGCGGCGTCGGGAACAGTCCCCGCCCGCACCGGTTGCCACCGCGTACACCCAGGACGACAGCGCGTTCGTACGGAAGAGCACTCTGGCCGAAACGCTGCGGTTGCTGCGCGAGCGGCCCGACGCGGTGGTGGTCGCCGGCTCCACCGACTGGGGCGTGGAGGTGAACATCCGTTCCCGCCGGGCGGATTGCGTGGTCGCCATCGACCGGCTGCCCGAACTGCGGGAACTGCGCGTCGAATCCGACCACATCGAGATCGGGGCGGCGCTGACGCTCACCGAGATCGAACGCCGCCTCGACGGCGACGTCCCGCTGCTGGCAGAGCTGTTCCCGCAGTTCGCCTCCCGGCTCATCCGCAACAGTGCGAGCCTCGGCGGCAACCTGGGTACGGGCTCGCCCATCGGTGACAGCCCGCCGGTGCTGCTCGCGCTGGAGGCGTCGGTGGTGCTCGCCGACGCCGACGGTGAGCGCGAGGTCCCGCTGGCCGACTACTTCACCGGCTACCGGCAGAGCGTACGTCGTCCCGGCGAGCTGATCCGCGCGGTGCGCATCCCGCTGCCGTTGTCGCCGGTCACGGCCTTCCACAAGATCGCCAAGCGGCGCTTCGACGACATCTCCAGCGTCGCGGTCGCCTTCGCGCTCGACATCGAGGACGGGATCGTCCGCAAGGCGCGCATCGGCCTGGGCGGCGTGGCCGCCACTCCGATCCGCGCCCTCGCCACCGAGGCGGCCCTGGAGGGCACGCCGTGGTCGGCGGAGACCGTCGAGGCCGCGGCCCGGGTGCTGCGGGGTGAGGGCACGCCGATGGACGACCACCGCGCCAGCTCCCTGTACCGTTCCGCGATGCTCGGCCAGAGCCTGCTGAAGCTGCACGCACAGACCACCGAGGCGGTGTCGTCATGAGCCATCTGTCCGAGCGTCCCGAAAAGCCCGTCGTCGGCGTTTCGATGCCGCACGAGAGTGCCTTCCAGCACGTCACCGGCACCGCGCTCTACACCGACGACCTGGTCCAGCGCACCAAGGACGTACTGCACGCCTACCCGGTCCAGGTCATGAAGGCCCACGGCAGGATCACCGCGCTGCGCACCGAGCCCGCGCTCGCCGTGCCCGGCGTCGTCCGTGTGCTGACCGGTGCCGACGTGCCCGGCGTCAACGACGCCGGCATGAAGCACGACGAGCCGCTGTTCCCCGACGAGGTCATGTTCCACGGTCACGCGGTCGCCTGGGTGCTCGGCGAAACCCTGGAGGCTGCCCGGCTCGGCGCGGCGGCCGTCGAGGTGGAACTCGAGGAACTGCCCTCCCTGGTCACGCTGCAGGACGCGATCGCGGCCGAGAGCTACCACGGTGCCCGGCCCGTGATGCTGCACGGCGACGTCGACGCAGGCTTCGCCGACTCCGCGCACGTGTTCACCGGGGAGTTCCAGTTCTCCGGTCAGGAGCACTTCTACCTCGAGACGCACGCGGCGCTGGCCCAGGTCGACGAGAACGGGCAGGTGTTCATCCAGAGCAGCACCCAGCACCCGTCGGAGACCCAGGAGATCGTCTCCCACGTGCTCGGCGTGCCCGCCCACGAGGTGACCGTGCAGTGCCTGCGGATGGGGGGCGGCTTCGGCGGCAAGGAGATGCAGCCGCACGGGTTCGCGGCCGTCGCCGCGCTCGGCGCCAAGCTGACCGGCCGGCCGGTCCGGTTCCGGCTCAACCGGACCCAGGACCTGACCATGTCCGGCAAGCGGCACGGGTTCCACGCCACGTGGAAGATCGGCTTCGACGCGGACGGCCGTATCCAGGCCCTGGACGCCACCCTGGTCGCGGACGGCGGCTGGAGCCTGGACCTCTCCGAGCCGGTGCTGGCCCGCGCGCTGTGCCACATCGACAACACCTACTGGATCCCCAACGCGCGCGTCGCCGGTCGCATCGCCAAGACCAACACGGTCTCCAACACCGCCTTCCGCGGCTTCGGCGGACCGCAGGGCATGCTGGTGATCGAGGACATCCTGGGCCGCTGCGCGCCGCAGCTCGGCCTGGATCCCACGGAGCTGCGGGAGCGCAACTTCTACCAGCCGGGCCAGGGTCAGACGACGCCGTACGGACAGCCCGTCACGCAGCCCGAACGGATCTCCACCGTCTGGCGACAGGTGCAGGACGACGCCGGCATCGCCGATCGCAAGCGCGAGATCGCGGCCTTCAACGCCGCGCACCCGCACACCAAGCGGGCCCTTGCGATCACCGGCATCAAGTTCGGCATCTCGTTCAACCTGACCGCCTTCAACCAGGGCGGCGCGCTGGTGCTGATCTACAAGGACGGCTCGGTCCTGATCAACCACGGCGGCACAGAGATGGGCCAGGGCCTGCACACCAAGATGCTGCAGGTGGCCGCGACCACGCTGGGTATCCCGCTGCACAAGGTCCGGCTTGCCCCGACGCGCACCGACAAGGTGCCCAACACCTCGGCCACCGCCGCCAGTTCCGGGGCGGATCTCAACGGCGGGGCGATCAAGAACGCCTGTGAGCAGCTGCGCGAGCGGCTGCTGCAGGTGGCCGCCACCCAGCTGGGTGCGAACGCCTCGGATGTGCGCATCGTCGATGGCGTCGCGCGGGCCCTGGGCAGCGACAAGGAGCTGGCCTGGGACGACCTGGTGCACACCGCGTACTTCCAGCGGGTTCAGTTGTCGGCGTCCGGTTTCTACCGGACCGAGGGGCTGCACTGGGACGCGAAGACGTTCCGGGGTTCGCCGTTCAAGTACTTCGCCCACGGCGCCGCGGCGACCGAGGTGGAGGTCGACGGGTTCACCGGCGCGTACCGCATCCGGCGGGTGGACATCGTGCACGACGTCGGCGACAGCCTGTCCCCGATGATCGACATCGGTCAGGTCGAGGGCGGCTTCGTGCAGGGCGCGGGCTGGCTGACCCTCGAGGACCTGCGGTGGGACACCAGCGACGGGCCCCACCGCGGCCGGCTGCAGACCCAGGCCGCGAGCACCTACAAGCTGCCGAGCTTCTCGGAGATGCCCGAGGAGTTCAACGTCACGCTTCTGGAGAACGCCACCGAGGAGGGCGCGGTCTACGGGTCCAAGGCGGTGGGTGAGCCTCCGCTGATGCTGGCGTTCTCGGTGCGGGAGGCGCTGCGGCAGGCGGTCGCCGCGTTCGGACCGGGCGATGTGAGCGTCGACCTGGCCTCGCCCGCCACGCCGGAGGCGGTGTACTGGGCGATCCAGTCGGCTCGCGAGGGCGACGCCTCCCGCAAGGGGCACGTCCGCAACGGGCTTGCCGCCAACGGGCACGCCGCCGACGGGCACGCCGCCGACGGCACGGTCCGAACCGACGCAAAAGCGCTGAGCGGTGCCTGACATGACGTGGATCGCCGCGGTCGCACGGTTGCGAGCACGCCGGGAGCCCGGCGTGCTGGTGACCGTCGCGACCGTGCGCGGTCATGCCCCGCGCGACGCCGGTGCGAAACTCGTCGTGGGGCAGACCGAGACGTGGGGCTCGATCGGTGGCGGCAATGTCGAGGCCGTCGCGATCGACCGGGCCCGGGAGGTGATCGCGGCGTCCAAGCCGGAGCCGGAGCTGATCGATTTCGCCCTGAACGACAAGGTGACCAACCAGCACGGCGTGCAGTGCTGCGGTGGCACGGTCTCGGTGCTGCTCGAACCGTTGCCGGTGGTACGGGCCGTGGCGATCTTCGGCGTCGGGCACGTCGGGCTGGAACTGGCGCGCATCCTGGCACGTCAGGACCTCGACCTCCATCTGATCGACACCCGCTCCGACGTCCTCGCCGAGGAGCGGCTCGACGTGCTGGCAGACGCGGTGGCGCAGGTGCACGTGCATCACACGCCGCTCCTGCCCGAGGAGGTGCTGGAGGAGTTGCCGCGCGGCACCCACATCATGATCATGACCCATGATCATGCCGAGGATGCCGCCCTGTGCGACGCGGCCCTGCGCACAAGCCATCTCGGCTCCATCGGGCTGATCGGGTCGGCGGCCAAGTGGACGCGGTTCCGCAAACGCCTCGCCACCGAGGGCGGTCACGACGAGGCCACCATCGACCGGATCAAGACCCCGATCGGGCTGGCCGACATCACCGGCAAGGAACCCGCGACCATCGCCGTGAGCGTCGCGGCCGATCTGCTGCGCACCTTCGAAACCGAGGAGAACTGACTCTCCGGCCGGATCGGCGGGGTGCCCCGCTGCCGTGCGCACGCATGCATGCGGGGCTCCCGTTCGGTGCGGTGTCGGCCGGCTCTCATCGGCCGGGGTGACAGGATCTGGGCGCTTACTTCCAGTCGGCCGCGAAGGCCCGGCCCGGATGTTCGGCCAGCATCCGGTCCACCAGTTCGGCGCCCAACTCGGCCACGAGCCGCGCCCGCACCCCGCGCAGCAGGTACGGCATCCCGGTCCCGCCGTCGACCGAGCGGGCCCCGGCGACCACCGTGTCGCCGCCGAGCAGAAGCCGGTCGCCGAAGCCGGCGTCGGCCAGGGCCCGTACCGCCTCCGGCATCCGCCAGTCGGTGGCGTGATGGGCGCGGGAGGGCCCGTCGAAGGCCAGCCAGCAGCCCGACTCAGCGGCCTGCCGCTGCACCACCGGGTCGGGGAACCGGTTCAGATGGCCCAGGATCACCCGGTCGCCGGGCACCCCCAACTCACCGCACAGCAGGTCGAGTACGTCCAGCGCGGCGGTGCCCAGCTCCAGGTGCACGGCGATGGGCGCACCGGTGGCGTGATGCGCCTCGGCCGCCGCCCGCATGGTCCAGCGGGCGTGCGCGTCGAGCGCGTGGAAGCCGCCCGCCACCTTGATCAGACCGGCTCGCACACCGGTCGTGCCGATGCCGTCGGTCAGCTCGGACACGAACAGCCCGGTGAGGCCGTCGCCGGCCGGCCTGCCGGGCAACGCGGAGTCGTAGTGCACGGCCTGGTGCAGTCCCGTGGCGCAGACCAGCCGCACACCGGTGGCCCGGGACAGCTCCGGCAGGTCCGCCGCCCGCCGTCCCATGCCGTACGGCGTCCACTGCACGACGGCTGCTCCGCCCGCCGCCCGGAACGCGGCCAGCTCGGCCCGCGCCGCCGTCAGGTCGTCGAGCTCCTGGCCCGGCAACCGCGGGCTGCGCAGGAAGAGATGGTCGTGCGCGTCGCACACGCCCAGCTCCCCGGGCCGGATGTCGCCGAGGACCGTGCGGACCTGGCTCACCACTGCCGCCCGCGCGGCAGCCGGTCGCGGCCGGGCGCGGACAGGTGCAGCACCTGGTACAGGTCTCCGTCGGCCTTGGGCGTGTCGTGCTCCCAGAGCGAGAAGTGGACCAGCTCCCACGCGCGCGTGTCCACGGCCGCCGCCGCGAGGACCGCACCGTCCTCCGCCGCGAGCCGCTCGGTCTCGGCCGTCGCGTCCGCCATGAAGGCCGCCAACTCCACGCCCTCCGGCATCGGTTGACGCCGTCGCACGGCGAACGCGGGTGCGGTACCGGTCGCGGTGCCCTCCTCGAAGGCCAGGCCCGTCCACTGCCGGATCGCCGGCCGCCCGAAGTCGTCGACCGGCCCCTGGAAGGCCCCTCCCCACAGGAAGCTGTTCATGCCCTCCACGGTGTTCCACAGGTAGAACGGCCCGTACTGGTTCACCGGCGAGCCGTGCACCCCGCGCTCGCGCAGCACGTACGTTTTGACGCCGAGGCCGTCCCAGTCGTCCAGCAGGTGCGCGACGCGGGCGACGCGGGAGCGGATGACGCCCATGTCGTAGTCCGCGGGCAGGGTGAACTCGTACTGCATGGCGTGCATGTCCCGGATCCTTTCGCGGGTCTCACGTATCAGGTCTCGTCGGTCTCAGGCGGGGTAGTCGCCCACGTGCGCGTGCCACTCGGTCGTCGTGCCGTCCTCGGCGGCCTCCACGACAGCGAGATGGGTCATGAAGGTGCGGGGCGCGGCTCCGTGCCAGTGCCATTCGTCCGGCTCGATCCACACCGTGTCGCCCGCGCGGATCGCCTCCACCGCGGCGCCCTTGCGCTGCACCAGCCCCTCGCCGTCCAGGACGTGCAGCACCTGCCCGTGCGGGTGCCGGTGCCAGGCCGTGTGGGCGCCCGGGGCGAAGTGGACGTTGAACATGCGCAGCCGGGACGGAGCGGCGGGCGCGGCGATCTCGTCCAGCCAGACCGTGCCGGTGAAGTTCTCCGCCGGGCCCTGCCGGGTCTCCGGACGCCGTCTGGTGATGTGCACGTGACTCAGTTCTCCTGTCCGGGAGTTCGGGGTGCGAGCAGGGAGAGCAGACCGCGCACCCCGGCGTCGAAGGCGGCGGGGGAGCCGGAGGCGCGGGCGAGGACGTAGCCGCCCTGCACGGTGGCGAGGACGGCCGCGCCGATCTCCTCGCCGTCCAGCTCCGGTGCGAACTGCCCCTGCCGCTTGCCCTCTTCGACGAGCTCGGCGATCCGCTCGCGGATGGCGGCGATCGTCTCGTCGACCGGCGCGCGCAGTTCCTCGCTCGCGATCACGTCGGGGTCCATGGTCAGCCGGCCGACCGGGCAGCCGCGCAGCACGTCACGCTCACGCAGCAGATACGCCTCGATGCGCTCGTACGGCGTGCCCGGCCCGTCCAGGACCCGCTCGGCGGTGGCGCGCAACTCCTGTGCGGTCCGCCGGATCGCCGTCAGGGCGAGATCCGGCTTGCCCTTGAAGTGGTGGTACATGCTGCCCTGGCCGGCGCCGGCGCGTTCCAGGATCGCCTTCGGGCTCGTGCCGACGTACCCGCGCTCCCACAACAGCTCACGGGTGGACTCGATCAGTCGTTCCGAGGTGCTCATGCGACCACTGTACATACTAGTAGTTACAGTCCGCCAGTCCCCGGGGAGCAGTCCGCCGCCCCCGCCGTACTCCCCGGGAGGTACCCGCACTGCCGCCGGCCGCACGACGACCGAAACCCCCTGCCGGAGGGAGTCTCGTGGCATCCCCGAAGAGCGGGGAGGACGACACCGACGAGGAGATGACCCGAGATGCAGACCCTGGCCGACTGGGGTGGCGGCGGACCCGGCCCCTGGATCCTGTTCTTCCCGCTGATCTGGGCGGCCGTCGTGCTCGGCGCCGTCACCTTCCTGCGCCGCACCGGCCTGCGCGGCCGCGGCGGCCCCTGGCGGCACCTGGACGCCGGACGCCCAGCGGGCGACTCGCCGCTGTCGGTCCTCGGCCGCCGCTTCGCCTCCGGCGAGATCGACGAGGACGAGTACTGGCGGCGTCTGTCCGTCCTGGAGGAGCAGTTCGGCCGCGCCGGCAAGGGAGGTGCGGCATGACCACGACTACCGCAGTGCGGACCGCGGCCCGCGTGGTGGACGCGGTGAAGGTGTACGGCGGTGGCGACACCGCCGTACACGCCCTCGACGGCGTCGACGTCTCCTTTCCCGCCGGACGCTTCACGGCGATCATGGGCCCCTCGGGCTCCGGCAAGTCCACCCTCATGCACTGCGCGGCCGGCCTCGACACGCTCACCTCCGGCGCCGCCTACATCGGGGACACCGAACTCGGCGAGCTGGACGACCGGCGCCTGACCCTGCTGCGCCGGGACCGGGTCGGCTTCGTGTTCCAGGCGTTCAACCTGGTGCCCACGCTGACCGTCGCGGAGAACATCACCCTGCCCCTGGACCTGGCGGGGCGGCGCGGTGACCGGGAGTGGATCGACGCGCTCGTCGACGTCGTCGGGCTGGGCGACCGGCTGCACCACCGTCCCTCGGAACTCTCCGGCGGCCAGCAGCAACGCGTCGCCGTGGCACGGGCGTTCGCCGGGAAGCCCGACGTGGTCTTCGCCGACGAGCCGACCGGGAACCTCGACTCCCGCTCCGGGGCCGAGGTGCTCGGCCTCCTCGGCTCCGCCGTGCGGGAGATGGACCGCACGGTCGTCATGGTCACGCACGACCCGGTGGCCGCCGCGCACGCCGACGAGGTGCTCTTCCTCGCCGACGGCCGCCTGGTCGACCGCATGGAGTCACCCACGCCCGACAAGGTGCTGGACCGCATGAAGGCCTTCGAGGTGCGGTCATGAACGCCTCGATCCGGCTCAGCCTCACCTCCCTGCGCGCGCACCGGCGACGGTTCGCCGGCACCTTCCTCGCCGTGTTCCTCGGCGTCGCGTTCCTGGCCGGCACCCTCGTCATGGGCGACACGCTGCGCGCCGGCTTCGACAGCATGTTCGGCCAGGCCACCAGCGGCACGGACGCCGTCGTACGCGGCGCCGACGCCATCACCGCACCCGGCCAGGCCCAGGGCGTACGGCGGCCCGTGGACATCTCGCTGGTGAAGAGCATCGAGCGGGTGCCCGGCGTGGCCGCCGCCGTCCCGGACATCCAGGGCGCCGGGCAGCTGGTCGGCTCCGACGGCAAACCGGTAGGCGGCCAGGGGCCGCCCACGCTCGCCGGGAACTGGATCACGGACCCCCGCCTCAACCCGTACCGGCTCGCCGAAGGCCGGGCTCCCGCCAGGCCGGGCGAGGTCGTGGTGAACCGGGGTGCCGCGAAGAAGGGCGGTCTGAAGATCGGTGACACCACCACCCTGCGCACCCCGGACCCCGTGAAGGTCACCGTCGTCGGGCTCGCCACCTTCGGCGGCCAGGACGGCATGGCCCAGGTGACGTTCACCGGCATGACCCGGGCCGACGCCGAGAAGTACCTCACCGCGCGGCCCGGTCAGGCGGCGTCCATCGCGGTGCGGGCCGAACCCGGAGTCGGGCAGGAGGAGCTGGTCCACCGGCTGACTCCGGTGCTGCCCAAGGGAGTCGAAGCCATCACCGGTCAGCAGTCGGCGCAGGAGAACACCGACATGATCTCCAGCCAGTTCCTGACCATCTTCACCACCTTTCTGCTGGTCTTCTCCGGCGTCGCCCTGCTCGTGGCCACCTTCTCCATCCACAACACGTTCGCCATCGTGGTCGCCCAACGCACCCGCGAGAACGCCCTGTTGCGCGCCCTCGGTGCGGCCCGCCGCCAGTTGACCGCCGCCGCCCTCGCCGAGGCCTGCGTCGTCGCGCTCACCGCGTCCCTCACCGGACTCGCGGGCGGCATCGGCATCGCCGCGGGCCTCCAGGCGCTGTTCCCGGCCATCGGGTTCCCGTTCCCCGACGGCGACCTGGTGATCAAGACCCTGTCGATGGTGCTGCCGCTCGCGGTGGGGATCGCGGTCTGCCTGGGCTCCGCGCTCCTGCCGGCCCGGCGCGCCGGACGCACGGCGCCGCTCGCCGCCCTGCGCGAGACGGCCGTCGACACCTCCGGTGCCTCCCGCGTGCGTGCGATCGCCGGGAGTGTCCTCGGCGCGCTGGCGCTCGCCACGACCCTGACCGGCGTCCTCGTCTCCCCGTCCGTGTGGCTGGCGGGACTCGGCGCGCTGCTCGCCCTGGCGGCCTTCGTCGTCCTCGGCCCGGTCGCCGCCACCACGGCCGTACGGCTGCTCGGCGCGCCCCTGGACCGGCTGCGCGGGGTCACCGGCTCGCTGGCCCGGCGCAACGCCCTGCGCAGCCCGAAGCGGACGGCGGCCACCGCGAGCGCGCTGATGATCGGCGTGGCCGTGGTGTCGCTGTTCACCGTCTTCGGCGCCTCACTGAAGGCCACGATGGACCGGACGGTGTCCCGGTCCTTCGCCGGTGACGTCGCCGTCAGCAGCCCGTCCTTCGGCGCGGGCGGCAGCGGGCTCAGCCCGCGGCTCGCTCCGGCGCTCCAGCGGCTGCCGCAGGTGGACACGGCGGTGGGACTCGGCCGCGGGGTCGCCGAAGTCGACGGCAGGGGACGCGCGTTGACCGTCACCGATCCGGCCGCGCTCGCCCGCACCTTCGACCTGGGCACGGTCACCGGCTCCCTGCAGGGCCTCGGCACCGACGGCATCGCCATCACCCGGAAGGAGGCCGACCGGCAGCACCTGCACACCGGTGACACAGCCAGGCTGACCTTCACCGACGGCAGGACGGACGACTTCACCGTCCGTGCCGTGTACGGCCAGTCGGAACTCGCCGGCGACTACGTCATCACCCGTGCCGCCTGGGCGCCGCACCGCACCCAGGACACGGACACCCTGATCGCCGTCACCTTCAGGCACGGGGTGAGCACCGACGCGGGCAAGGCGGCCGTACGGAAGGTCGCCGCGCAGTACGGCAACCCGTCCGTGCAGACCCGCGACGAGTACGCGCAGTCCTCGGCGGGCGGCATCGACATGATGCTCACCCTCGTCTACGCGCTGCTCGTCCTCGCGGTGGTCATCGCCCTGCTCGGCATCGCCAACACGCTGACCCTCGCGCTGCACGAACGCACCCGGGAACTCGGCCTGCTGCGGGCCGTCGGCCAGACCCGGGCCCAGTTGCGGGCCATGGTCCGCTGGGAGTCGGTCCTGGTCGCCGCGTTCGGCACGGCCGGCGGTCTCGGACTCGGTGCCTTCCTGGGCTGGGTGCTGGTGAAGGCCTCCGACGGCGCGAGCGACACCGCGTTCGCCTTCGCCCTGCCGCCCGCGCGGCTCGCGGTGGTCGCCCTCGTCGGCCTCACCGCCGGCGCGCTGGCGGGCCTCCGCCCGGCCCGGCGGGCGGCCCGGCTGGACGTCCTGCGGGCCATCGCGACGGAGTGACTGCGTCGCTTCGGCCGGGGCGCCCGGTCATCGGGTCGCGGGAGACCGTTCGCGGGTGCGGGTGCGGGTGCGGGTGCGGGTGCGGTGTGGCCGGTCGCTCAGTTCCCCGCGCCCCTGGGGAGTTGCAGCCGGCCGCACCCCCGGAACCGCGCGACCAGCCCTCCGCATACCCGTACCCGCGCACGGTCCGCACCGACCCGACGCGTGGGCGCGCTGCCGCGAGGCCGGAGGTCCCTCACCGCCCGGTCAACCGGCAACGGTCGACCGGGCGGGAGCCTGCGCTCCGGCGGGAGCGCGAGCCGCGCTCGCCGCCGGCGCCGCCGCGACGGGGGCTTCGGCAGTCAACGCGACCCCGGCGCCGACAGGCGTCCCCGCCGGTGTCTTGGCCGCCGTGCCGAAGCGGACGGGCTCCGGCGTCGGCCGTACCTCGGCGGCGCGGCGCGGGACGTGGGCCGGCCCAGGCCGTACCACCGCGGGGGCGGACAGCGTGAACCAGACGACCTTGCCGTTCTCGCCGTCCGGCCGGGCGCCCCAGCTCTCGCTGACCGCCGCCACCATCGCGAGCCCCCGCCCGCACGTGGCGAGCGGGCCACCGTCCGGCAGGTCCGCGATGTCGGACGGGACCGGAAGCCGTGGATCGTTGTCGCGCACCGAGACCGTGAGCCGGTCCGGCGCCAGCTCCAGCTCGACCGTGCACGACTTGTCGGGCCTGGCATGCCGGTGGACATTGCTGAGCAGCTCCGTCACACCGAGCGCGGCCCGGTCTATCAACGCGTCCATGTGCCAGTAGCGCAACTGCGCAGATACGATTCTGCGGACCTGGCCGATCCGCGACGGCAGGGCTTGGAGCTCCACCGTGCAGTGCCTGCTTGGGTGACTGATCACGGCTGCGACTCCCCGATGTAGAGGTCCGAAGGGACCGGAAGAACACGGAGAACAACGGATCCAGCAGGGTGCTTGCGTCCAAACGTCCGCCTGCTGTCGTGGCCGGCGGGCTGGTTCGCAGCGTTATCGCCGGTAAACCCAGAGTGACGTGTGACCAGCGTGACGCAGCGGATGCGGTCCCGCAACTCGCCGCGACGGACCGCTGCTCGGAGTAACGCGACCGGCCCGTTCCCCGGCCGGCGGCCGTACGGCTCTCAGTGGCCGCGTCCGGCGGCCCGGCGCACCGCCTCGATGAACCGCCGTGCCGCGGGCGGACCCGGCTCGCCGGGGGCGGGGTCGTGCTCGCCCAGCGTCAGCAGGTACCGCTTGCCGTTGAGGTCGGCCAACGCCTTGTCGTCCGGCCGGAACCAGGGCCTAGACGCGCGCACCGCCTGCACCGGGGCACTGTCGATCTCGCTGCCGTAGCTGGTGAGCAACTCCAGCCTGCCGTCGTTGATCCGGACCTGACCGGCCCGGGTGAGCGAGCGCAGCCGCTTGCCGATCCGCACGCCCGTGGCTGTGAACTCCGGCTCCGCCATCCTTCGCCGCCCCCTTGCCCGTGTGCTTCCGCGATCCATTGTGCGCTCGCGTCCGGTCCAGTGTGCGCCCGCGTCCGAACAACGGCGTGCGCCTGCGTTCGGGACGATCGTCCCCTCGCGTGCAGTCTGCCCCGATGCGGCCGGGAGCACCAGTACGCGCGAGGCGCCCGCCGAAGTCGCCCGGAGCACTCCCGCCAACGCGCCCCCGCAGGCCTCCCGCGCCCTGCGCCCCAGGGCGGCTTTGGGTGGCTCAAAGATGCGTTTATGCAGGTGGGAAGTGGTGTGAAAGATGCCTATGCTCGAGATGCCGGCCGCGTGAGGCGTCGTCGGCGCCCAGCGTAAGGAGCACCGCCGTGAGCACCACCGACCAGACCCGGACCGGCGTCACCCTCGACGTCGACCGCAGCGACGCCGCCTACCGCGACTGGCTGAAAGAGGCCGTCCGCAAGGTCCAGGCCGACGCCAACCGATCGGCGGACACGCACCTGCTGCGCTTCCCCCTCCCCGAGCACTGGGGCATCGACCTCTACCTCAAGGACGAGTCGACGCACCCCACCGGAAGCCTCAAGCACCGCCTCGCCCGCTCCCTGTTCCTCTACGGCCTCTGCAATGGCTGGATCCGCCCCGGCCGCCCGGTCATCGAGGCCTCCAGCGGCTCCACCGCCGTCTCCGAGGCCTACTTCGCCAAGCTGATCGGCGTGCCCTTCATCGCGGTCATGCCCCGCACGACGAGCGCCGAGAAGTGCCGCCTCATCGAGTTCCACGGCGGACAGTGCCACTTCGTGGACGACTCGCGGAAGATGTACGAGGAGTCCGCCCGCCTCGCGGTGGAGACCGGCGGCCACTACATGGACCAGTTCACCTACGCCGAGCGGGCCACCGACTGGCGCGGCAACAACAACATCGCCGAATCGATCTTCCGCCAGCTGGAGTTGGAGCGGTTCCCGGAGCCGGCCTGGATCGTCGCCACGGCGGGCACCGGCGGCACCTCCGCGACCCTCGCCCGCTACGTCCACTACATGCAGTACGACACCCGTATCTGCGTCGCCGACCCGGACAACTCCTGCTTCTTCGAGGGCTGGACCACCGGTGATCCGGACGTCACCTGCGACTGCGGCTCCCGCATCGAGGGCATCGGCCGGCCGCGCATGGAGCCGAGCTTCGTGCCCGGTGCGATCGACCGGATGATGAAGGTCCCGGACGCGGCCAGCGTCGCCGCCGTACGGGCCCTGGAGCGGGCCATCGGCCGCAAGGCGGGCGGTTCCACGGGCACCGGGCTGTGGAGCGCGCTGAAGATCATCTCCGAGATGGTGGCCGAGGGCCGCACCGGCAGCGTCGTCACCCTGCTGTGCGACCCGGGCGACCGCTACCTCGACAAGTACTACTCCGACGCCTGGCTCGTGGAGCAGGGCCTGGACATCACGCCGTACGCGGCGGCGATCGAGACCCTGCTGGCCACGGGGGTGTGGCCGGACTGAGCCCGTCCCCGTCCTCCGGCGGCCGGTGGCCAACGGGCGGGTGACGGGGTTGTGAGGGTTTGGTGACGTCTCAATTGAGGTTCTGGGCAAGGTGGTTGTGCCTGTGTGACTGATAAGATCATCCCACTTTTCGGTGGGCTGACGGCGCGTCATGAACGCGTACGGGGGGACAGTCTCAAAGGCACCATCGCGCTCGCACGCTCCCGGCGCGATGCGACTTGAAGAGAGTCTCATGACGTCATTGACCACGGATCCACTGCTGTGGATCTTGCTGGTGGTGCTCGTCGCTGCGGTCGTCGCAGTGATGCGGGCCCGGAGAACCAACATGGCGCTCCGAAGAACGAGAAAGGACCTGGAGGCAGGACTGGGACAGGCCCGCGGCGACGTCGGGCAGCTCCACACGCACATCGCCGCGCTGACCGCACAGCATCAGCGTGACCTCGCGGACGTACGGGCCGACGCGGAGGCTTCGACCAAGGCCGTGCTGAAGTCCGCGATGGGCACGCTCCAGTCGCTCGCCGAGGAACAGCAGGTCCTCCTGGACAGCCTGCTGAGGAAGTACGGCGACACCACGGACGTCCTGGCCGACCTGATGACGGTCGACCACACCGGCAGCCAGTTCGGCCGCCGCGCCAAGGGCATCTCCGTGCTGTGCGGCGGATGGCTGGGCCGGCGCGAGGGCGCCGCCACGGTCTACGACGTCGCCCGCAGCGCCCAGGGCAGGATCAAGGACTTCGACCGGGTCAGCGTCCACTCGCAGGTCAGCGTCTCCCTCGTCGGCAAGGCGGTCGAGCCGGTGGCCGTCGTACTGGCCGAACTGCTGGACAACGCGACGAACTACAGCGCGCCCGGCACACCGGTCGAGGTCAACATCCAGACCGTGCCGACCGGTATCTGCTACATCGTCGACGACGCCGGACTCGGCATGGACCAGGAGACCAAGGACCGGGCGGCGGCCCTGCTGTCCGTGGACGGTCCCGTCGACATCACCGGTCTCGGCGATCCGCCGCGGTTCGGCTTCGCCGTGTGCGGCATGCTCGCCGCCCGCTACGGCTTCGCCGTCTCCGTCGGCTCCGTTTCCCCCTACGGCGGAGTGCGTGCAGTGATTCGTGTGCCCGAAAGCCTCCTCTCGGCCGACACTCCTTCCCCGGCGGCCGGCGCCCAGGACGACCGGGACGCCACGGCCCCGGAGGCCGCGCCCCAGCGACTGGCGCCGGTCCCGGTCGTGGGCCCCTCGCACGTGGTGGGAACGACCTCGGGAGGTCTGCCCAAACGCCGGCGGCGCAGCGGCACCGTCACCGTGGTCCCGGCCCCCGACACCGCAGGCCAGGAGGGCTCTCCCGAGCCGGCCAGCGAGGTGACGGCGTCCCGGATCGGGGCGTTCGCGCGCGGAACTCAGCTCGGGCGGACCACGCAGACCACGGAAGGACCTGACAACCAGTGAAGATCGACCTGTCCTGGGTGCTGAACGACGTGCTCGAAGTACGCGGAGCCCGGCACGCGATCCTCGTTTCGGGAGACGGCCTGCTGCTGCAGCGCTCGGACGACATCGCACGCGACGATGCCGAGACGAACGCGGCCGCGATGAGCTCGATGCAGTCGCTGAGCCGCGCCGTCGCGGGGTTCGTGGGAGCGGGACACGGAATCTGGAAGCAGACGCTGCTGGAGTACGACGGCGGCTGGATCTTCCTGATCGCCGCCGGCCAGGGCTCGTACCTCGCCGTGTCGGCCGCGCTGGACGTCGACATGGAGGCCATGTCCTTCCGCATGCAGAAGACGGTGGCCGCCCTGAGCAAGGCGATGAGTGTGGCTCCGCGCTCGGAGAACGGTGCCGGGGTATGACCACGCCCGGCGAGGAGGCCTCCGTCACCAGCGAGTTCGTCCGCTCCTACGTCATCACCGGCGGCCGTAGCCTGCCGGCCGCGGACGACCTGGCGCTGCACACCCTCGTCACCCTGGCTCCCGAGCGGACCCCGCCGCTGGGAGCCGGCCCCGAGGTGATGGCGATCTGGCAGCTGTGTGCGGGCGGCTACCTGTCGGTCGCCGAGGTCGCGGGCCACGTGGGCCTGCCGGTGGGGGTGGCCCGGCTGCTGCTGACCGATTTATCAGAGCAGGGCCACCTCCTGCGCCGCGCCGAGCCGCCCCGGGCTCAGAACGTTGACAGAGCGACCCTCGAGAAGGTTCTGAATGGACTCCAATCCCTCATCGGCTGAGACGGCCCCTGGATCCATCTACGTCTCCAGCGCGGTGACCAACGCCGCCAAGATCCTGGTCGTCGGGCATTTCGCCGTGGGCAAGACGACCCTCATCGGCTCGCTGTCGGAGATCACCCCGCTGCGCACCGAGGAGAAGATGACCCAGGCGTCCCTCCACGTGGACGACCTCAGGGGCGTGACGGACAAGACCACCACCACCGTGGCCCTGGACTTCGGCCGCCTGACGCTCAGCGACGACCTCGTGCTGTACCTGTTCGGCACCCCGGGGCAGCAGCGTTTCATGCAGCTGTGGGAGGACATGGCCCGCGGCGCGCTGGGGGCACTGCTCCTGGTCGACCCGGCCCGGCTGGAGGAGACCTTTCCCGTCATCGACCTCGTCGAGCGGTACGGCCTCGAGTACGCCATCGCCGTCAACGGCTTCCAGCCGGGCACGGTCTACGAGGAGGCGGAGGTGCGCGAGGCCCTCGACCTGCTCCCGGACACCCCCGTGGTCTACTGCGACGCCCGCGACCGGCAGTCCTCCGCCCACGCGCTGATCGCGCTCGTCCGTCACCTGCTCACCCGAGCCGCCTGACCCGCCCATCCGCCCGGACCGTCTCTCCCCCGGACCACCGGCCCGGAGCCAGCAGAAGGAACCCCATGGACCGCCAGTCAGTCCCCGCCCCCGCCGACGCCAGATGCCCCATGCACGACCACGCGTTCGCCGCCGACCCCCACCAGGTCTACGACCGGTTGCGCGCCCACGGTCCGGCCGGACCGGTCGAACTCGCCCCCGGCATCGACGCCACACTGGTCGTCGGCCACGAGACGGCCCTGCGCGTGCTGCAGAACACCACGCTCTTCGCCCGGGACTCCCGCCGCTGGAAGGCGCTGAACGAAGGGCACATACCGCTGGACCACCCGGTGCTGCCGATGATGGCGTACCGGCCCAACTGCCTGTTCACCGACGGCGCCGTGCACCTCAGGCTGCGCAAGGCCGTCACCGACAGCCTGGCCCGGCTCAACATCACCCGGATCCGGCGCGACGTCGAGCCCATCGCCGACTACCTCATCGACCAGTTCTGCGAGCGCGGCCGTGCCGACCTCCTCAACGACTACGCCAAACTGCTTCCGCTGCTGCTCTTCAACAAGCTGTTCGGCTGCCCGGCGGACATCGGTGACACGCTCACCAGCGCCATGTCGGCGATCTTCGACGGCAAGGACGCCCTGCGCGCCAACGAGGAGCTCACCGCCTGCCTCATGCAGCTGATCGCCCTCAAGCGCCGGCAGCCCGGCGACGACGTCACCTCATGGCTGATCCAGCACCCCGCGGGGCTGACCGACGAGGAGCTCAAGGACCAGCTGGTCATGCTGATGGGCGCCGGCGTGGAACCCGAGCGCAACCTGATCGGCAACGCCCTGCTCCTGCTGCTGTCACCGGACACCAGCGGACGCGACTCCGGGCTGCTGATCGAGGAGGCGATCGATCACGTGCTGTGGAACCAGACGCCCATCGCCAACTACGCCACCCACTACCCGGTCCAGGACGTGGACCTCGGGGGAGTGGTGGCCGAGGCGGGCACGCCGGTCGTCATCAGCTTCGCCGCCGCCAACACCGACCCCGCGCTCGCCGAGGCCCGCCACAGGCACAGCAAGGGCGCCCACCTGGCCTGGGGGGCGGGTCCGCACGCGTGCCCGGCCAAGGACCCGGCGCAGGTCATCGCCGTCACCGCGATCGAGAAGCTGCTCAACGCCCTGCCCGACCTGATCCTGGCCGTCCCCGAGAAGGACCTGGAATGGCGTCCCGGCCCGTTCCACCGGGCGCTGGTCACGCTCCCAGTGGCCTTCAGCCCCGCACCGGCCACCCATATCGCCGCCGCGCTGCAGAGCCGGACCGTCCCCGCCACGGCAGAGCAGCCGCTTCCCACGGCGCCGGTCGCCGCCGCCCGCCAGGAGCCGGCCAGGAAGAAGGGCTTCTGGAGCACCTTCCTGGACGTCTTCCGGGTGTGATGCCTGAGATGTCGCGGTCTCATGTGCGGCATGTGACGGGAGCAACACTGTCGGGCGCATGACGAAGGAGAGGGGAAGGGTAGGTTCCGGCGGTATCGGTAGCGCCCAGCCACAAAGGAGCTTCGCGTGACCGCCGTTGGCGTCATACGCGGTACCACCCCCACCGACCGCCGAGCCGTCATCCCCCTCCTCCGTCGCCTCCGCTCCGCCGAGGGACAGGCCGATCCCCTCCCTGTCTGGGACGAACTACGCGCACTGGGCGAAGTGGTGCCCGCTCCCTGGGGCGGGTACTTCGTGACCGGATTCGATGCCTGCAACCAGATCCTGCGCGGCAGGGACTGGCTCGTGCCGGATTTCGCCTGGCAGCAACGCCGGCCGGACATGGCGCGCTGGCAGGACCCGGCGACCCGGGAGATGACACGGACGCTGTCCCGCCTCAACCCGCCCGAGCACACCTCGCGGCGCCGCGCCCTGGGCAACCTCTTCGACCGCGGCACCCTCGAGGCCATGCGGCCCCGGATCGCCGCCCATGTCACCGAGCTCCTGGACCGTCTCGCCTTACAGCTGCGCGCCCACGGCGAGGCCGACTTCGTCACCACGGTCGGCGACCAGCTGCCCGTCCACACCGTCGGCCACTGGCTCGCCATCCCGGCCGAGCACTACCCGCACATCCTGGACTTCACCCACCGGCAGGTGCACGCCCAGGAACTGATCCCCACCAAGAGCGAACTGGCCGTCTCGGCCGAGGCCACCCTGGAGATGCGGGCCTACTTCACCGGCCTGATCGCCCACCGGCGCGCCCACCCCGGCGACGACGTCCTCAGCGGCTGGATCCGGTACTGGGACGCCGAGTGCCCCGACGACCGCGCGGCGGCCGACCAGATGCTGTACGACCTGACGATGTTCATCACCATCGCCTCCCTGGAGACCACCGCGACGCTGCTGACCAACGCCGTGTGGTTCCTGACCCAGGACCC
The DNA here is from genome assembly GCF_040298985.1 of Streptomyces sp. NPDC001093. Taxonomy (NCBI): domain Bacteria; kingdom Bacillati; phylum Actinomycetota; class Actinomycetes; order Kitasatosporales; family Streptomycetaceae; genus Streptomyces; species Streptomyces sp. NPDC001093. The sequence continues at coordinate 30,473 of NZ_JBEPBF010000111.1, forward strand.
GGCCCGGGCCGACTGGCTGCGCCGGCACCCCGAGCACGTCGACGACGCGATCGAGGAGGTGCTGCGCTACGACCCGCCGATCCACCTCAACTCGCGCTTCGCCGCCGACGACACCGTCCTCGCCGGTGTTCCCATCGCCAAGGACACCACCGTCCACGTCCTGTACGGCGCCGCCAACCACGACCCGCGCCGCAACCCCGACCCCCACCTCTTCGACATCCGCCGCAAGGGCGCCCACCTCACCTTCGGCGGCGGCGTCCACTACTGCCTCGGCTCGGGCCTGGCCCGCCTGGAAGCCCGAATCCTGCTCACCCGCCTGCTGGAACGATTCCCCACCCTGCGGCCCACCGCGGGCCCGACGTATGCGAACCGGATGGTCTTCCGGCGCATCACCTCCCTGAAAGTGACGACATGACCGCCCTGCCCCTCACGACCCTCCCGGCCGGCGCCGTACGCCCGACCCTGCGGACCCACCGGGAGGGCCCCGTCCTCACCGTCGAGCTGAACACCCCCGAGCAGGGCAACACCGTCACCGACGCCCTGCTGGACGACCTCCTGGGGGTCCTGCAGGACCAGGACCCGGCCGTCCGGGTGCTCGTGCTCACCGGGAGCGGTGACGACTTCTGCCTGGGCGGGGACCGCCGCGAGTCCGTCCGGCATCTCGCCCACGACCCCACGGGCGGCGCCATCCGCATGTCCGGGGCCAAGGCGCGGCGCGTCTGCGAGGCCCTGACCTCGAACCCGGCCGTGACCATCGCACGTGTCCACGGCAAGGCCATCGGGGCGGGCTTCGCCCTCGCGCTCGCCTGCGATCTGCGGGTGGGATCCGAGGACGCGACCTTCCGGCTGCCCGAACTCGCGCTCGGGCTGCCCACCGCGTGGGGCGGCCTGCTGCCCCGTCTCATCAACGAGGTCGGCGCCGCCCGTGTCCGCGAGATCGTCCTCACCGGCCGCGCCATCACAGCGACGGAGGCCCAGTCCCTGTCCATCCTGCAGAAGGTCGTCCCCGCCCACGAGCTGGACGCGGCCGTCGCCGACTGGGCGCGGCCCGTCGTCCGCCGCCCCCAGGCGGCGCTGCGCGTCACCAAGACCCTGCTCAACTCGCTGTCCGCGGCCTCGCGTCTGGCCGATGTCTCCGCACTGGACGCGGAACTGATGGCGGCCGTCGTGACCGAGTCGCACCATGCCCGCAACAGCAGCTGATCAGCGCCGCGCCAGGCGCCGGTCCAGGGACGTCACCGCGTCGCGGAAGGCGCGCCCGAGGCCCGCCCCGGCCAGCCCGAGAACGAACCGGAACGGCGCCGTCCCGTCCGCGGCGAAGGTCCACTGCACCCGGGTGCCCGTGCCCCGAGGAGCCAGGCGCCACTCCTCGGCCAGGGCACGGACGCCCGGCGCGTTGGTGGCGTCGACGCGGTAGGCGTACACCTCGGGCGCCTTCGCCGCGAGCACCGTCTCCTCGAACCGCGTCCCGCCCCTGAGCCGGATCTCACGCCCGGCGCCACCTTCGGTGGCTCGGGCGAGCGTCACCGCCGAGAACCACTGCGTCCAGCCGGGCACATCCTCCGCGAGCGCGCGGAAGACCTGCTCGGGGGACGCGGAGACCCCCCGCGCGAAGACCAGACGTACGGGCGCGGCCCCGACGAAGTCGAGATCCACCGGGCGCAGACGACGAGCCATGGACGTAACCCCCTTGTGCCACTCCCGCAGGGCGGTCGACCGGGCGGCCCACCATAGCTGACAGACCCTCAGATGTCTGCGTCGTCTTCCCCGGGCTCGCCCGCCACCACCACCCGCAGGTGCTCGGAGATCTCCGCGCGCGCCTCGGCGGGCAGGCCCGCGTCGGTCACCAGCGTGTCCACCTGCTCCAGCGCGGCGAAGGAACTCAGGCCCACCGTGCCCCACTTGGTGTGGTCGGCGACCACCACGACCCGGCGCGCGGAGTGCACCAGCCGCCGGTTCGTCTCCGCCTCGGCGAGGTTCGGCGTGGACAGCCCGGCCTCGACCGATATGCCGTGCACACCGAGGAACAGCAGATCGAAGTGGAGGGCGGCGATCGCCTGGTCGGCCACCGGTCCCACCAGCGAGTCCGAAGGGGTGCGCACGCCGCCGGTGAGCACCACGGTGGCCGCGCCCTGCCGCTGGCCCGAGGTGCGCTGCGCCGCGTGGAAGACGTCCGCGACCCGCACCGAGTTCGTCACGACGGTCAGGTCCGGCACCTCCAGCAGCTGCTGGGCGAGCGCGTACGTCGTCGTACCGCCGGACAGGGCGATCGCCGTGCCCGGGGTGACCAGCTTGGCGGCGGCGCGCGCGATGTCCTCCTTGGCGGTCAGCTCCAGACCCGACTTCGCCTCGAAGCCGGGCTCGTGCGTGCTGGCCTCGACCACCGGCACCGCGCCGCCGTGCACCTTCTCCAGCACACCCTGGCGGGCGAGGGCGTCCAGGTCACGGCGTACGGTCATGTCCGACACGCCGAGCCTGCGGGTCAGTTCGTTGACCCGCACACCGCCCCGGCGCCGGACCTCGTCCAGGATCAGGGCGCGGCGCTGCTCCGCGAGGAGGTTCTGATTCTCACTCACGTACGCTCCGGTCCTTTCGCCGCCATCCGTCCGACCCGCCCGGCGCACCGGCCCCGACCAGGAGGTTCCGGCCGGCCGGAGATGCACGGGCGTCCCATCTTGTCACGGGTCGCCACCGGTTGCGCCACCACCTGTCACGACGCGCACATGCCACGTCCGCCACATCCGCCCCGGCCGGCATCACACGGATCGGGGAGATTCCGTGACGAGAGGTGTACGACACCCCCGGACCGGAGATCCTGAAGCCCGCATCGACACAGTTCTTCGGGTGCGTCACGGGGGTGCCGGAACGGTGGACCACGCACAGGAAGGCCGCAGCCCGCGGCAGCCGGACGCCGAGCTGGAGTTGCTGGTGCACGGGGTGGGCGGGACCACTCCCGAGAAGATGCTCGGCGACCCGCGCACCGTCCGGGTCACCGGCGACGACACGGCCGCCGCCTTCCGGCGCGCCGTGGACGCCGAGGCCGGGAAAGAACCCGGGAACGGGCCGGTCCAGGAGGCGTACGTCTGGTGCAACCTCACCTCCGGCGACAGCAGCCGCGCCCTGTGGCTGTTACTGCTGCCGTTCATGGTGGTCAACCTCGCCCACTGGATGCGCCCCGCCGCGGCCGGCCGGCACCGCACCGTCCGCCTCTACGGCCTCCTCGTACGGCTGGCCGCCCTCAGCCTGACCGTTTTGCTGGTGGCCGCCGCCTGCGAGGTGGCCCTGGACCTGGTGGGCTGGCAGTGCGCCGGCGTCCGGTCCTGCGCCCACCGCCACTCGTGGCTGGCCTTCCTCGCGCCCCCGGCGTCCGTGGCCCCCGGCGGGCACGCCACCTGGTGGAGCCTGCCCGGCCGCCGGCTCGCGCTCGCCGCACTGGTGCCGACCGCGCTGACGGCCCTGCTCTGGTACCTCTCCCGCCGGACCTGGAGCGCCTACGAGTCCCACCGGCCGATGGCCCACGACCCCGAGCCGGACACCGATGCCAGCGCGCTGACCAGGCCGGGCTTCTGGTACGGGCGCCGCCTCGTGGCCCGGCTGCGCGCCGCGCACACCGCCGCGGCTCTGCTGACCGTCGCCGCCGCCGTCGCGGCCCCCGCGATCCGCTTCGACCACCGGCCCGGCGGCCCCGCCGCCCTGGACATCCTCGGCCGGCTGCTCACCGCGGCTCTGCTGGCCTGGGCGGCGACGGCCGCTGGGGTGGTCTGCCGCCGGGGCCGCAGCGAGAACCGCCTCGACCAGCGGCTCGACCGGCACCTCGTACGCCTCCTGCCGCTCGGCGCGCTCGCCCTGCTGCTGCTCACCGTGATCTACGCCGGCTGGGCCCGGCCCGGCTGGCGGTCCACGGGCCGGCTGCCGGGCGACCCGGCCTTCGGCGCTCTCATGCTGGCCCAGGGGCTGCTGGTCGTCGCGCTCGCCGTCGTGGCCGGGTGCCTCCACCGCCGCAGCCCCGATCCGCGCGCCGGCATGTGGGGCCTGGGCGGACCGGCCGTCGCGCTGCTCGCCTGCGCGCTGGGCGGCGTGATGTCCGGCGGGGTCGCACAGCGCGTCGCCGCCTGGCAGCTGCCCCCGTCCGTCCGCGCCCGGATCGCCCTGCTGACCTACGGCTCCCCGCT
>NZ_JBEPBF010000112.1:0-34169 GCF_040298985.1 Streptomyces sp. NPDC001093
CGTGCACTGGCACGAGCTGGACCCCGAGCAGGCCAAGGACCGGCTGGAGCACGAACCGCCCGCCGAGGGCGGCGCGTTCGAGGCGCTGACCGCCCGCGCACGCAAGGCCGCCGCCGGTGTCACCGGGCACCCGGCCGCCGCGCCCGTGCGCTGGTCCTACCGGCTCGGGCGGGCCGTACGCGGCGAACTCCACGACCCGCTCACCCCCGTCCTCGCGGTCGGCTCGGCGGCCTCGGCGATCCTCGGCTCGGTCGTGGACGCCCTGCTCGTCGTCGGCGCCCTGGACCTGAACGCCCTGGTCGGCGGCATCCAGCGGCTGCGCGCCGAACGGGCGCTGTCCGGACTGCTCGCTGACCAGCAGCAGAAGGCCCGCCTCGTCCCACCGGAGACCGAGGCACCGGCCGGCGGCACGCGCACCGTGGAGGCGGGCAAGCTGCATCCGGGCGATGTGATCCAGCTGAAGGGCGACGACGTGGTGCCCGCCGACGCCCGGCTGCTGTGGCAGGACGGTCTGGAGGTCGACGAGTCGGCCCTGACCGGCGAGTCCCTGCCGGTGGAGAAACAGACGGACCCGACCCCGCACGCCCCGGTCGCCGACCGGCGCTGCATGGTCTTCGAGGGTACGACCGTGGTGGCGGGCCAGGCCCGAGCCCTGGTGGTCGACATCGGTGAGCACACGGAGGCCGCCCGCGCCGTCCACCTGGCCGCGCGTACGCCCCCGGCCGGCGGCGTACAGGCCCGGCTGCAGGAACTCACCCGCAAGGCACTGCCGCTGACCCTGGCGGGCGGCGCCGCGGTCACGAGTCTGGCGCTGGTGCGCGGCACCGCCGTCCGGGAGGCGGTCAGCGGCGGGGTGGCGGTGGCCGTGGCGGCCGTACCGGAGGGGCTGCCGCTGGTGGCCACCGTCGCGCAGCTGGCGGCCGCACGGCGGCTGAGCCGCGGCGGAGTCCTCGTCCGCACCCCGCGCACCCTGGAGGCGCTGGGCCGCATGGACACCTTCTGCTTCGACAAGACCGGCACGCTCACCGAGAACCGGCTGCGCCTGGTGCGCACCTCCGACGCCGACGGCACGGTGCGCCCGGTCGACGACGCCGGCTCCGCGGACACCGTGCGGGCCGCCGCCCGCGCCTGCCCGCGCGTCGACGGCGATGCCGAGCAGCCGGTGCACGCCACCGACGAGGCCGTACTGGCGGCGGCCGGTCCCGACCCGGAGTGGACACAGCTGGCGGACCTGCCCTTCGAGGCGGCCCGCGGATACGCCGCCGCCGTCGGCCGCAGCGGGGACGGCCCGGTGGTGCTGGTGGTCAAGGGCGCCCCGGAGACCGTGCTGCCCGCCTGCGCCGGGCTGTCCGAGCACGCCTCCCACGCGGCCCAGGCGCTGGCGGGGGACGGCCTCAGGGTGCTGGCCGTGGCCGAACGGCGGCTGGGCGCGGACGAGCAGGAGGCCGACGTCGTCGAACAGCCGCTTCAGGGGCTGGAGTTCACCGGGCTGCTCGCCCTGTCCGACGTACCGCGCGAGACCTCCACGGCGCTCGTGGCGGGGCTGCTCGAGGCGGGCGTACGACCGGTCATGCTCACCGGGGACCATCCGCAGACCGCGCGGGCCATCGCGGCCGAGCTGGGCTGGCCCGAGGACACCGTCGTGGTCACCGGCGACGAGCTGGCGGCGGCGGACCGGGCGGCCAGGGCCCGGATGCTGCGGGACGCGGGCGTGGTGGCGCGGGTGGCGCCCGAGCAGAAGCTCCAGGTCGTGGAGGCGCTGCGGGACGCGGGCCGGGTCGTCGGCATGGTCGGCGACGGTGCCAACGACGCCGCGGCCATCCGCGCCGCCGACATCGGCGTCGGGATCAGCGCGCGGGGTTCGGCCGCCGCGCGCAACGCCGCCGACATCGTCCTCACCGACGACGATCTGACGATCCTGATCGACGCGGTCGGCGAGGGCCGGGCCCTGTGGCACAGCGTGGCCGACGCCATCGCCATCCTGATCGGCGGCAACGCGGGCGAGGTCGGTTTCGGCATTCTCGGCACGCTGCTGTCCGGCCGGGCGCCGCTGTCCACCCGGCAGATGCTCATGGTGAACCTCTTCACCGACCTGTTCCCCTCGATGGCGGTGGCGGTGACCGAGCGGGAGGACGCGCCGACAGCGGCCGACGGCGACGACGAGCCCGGCACCGTACGGGCCCGCGGCGGCTCGCCGGAGGACGCCTCCGCCGTCCTGGGCGCGCCCCTGCTGCGGCAGATCCGGCACCGGGCACTCACCACCACCCTGGGCGCGGTGACGGCCTGGCTGATCGGCCGCTTCACACCGGGGACCACGCGCCGCTGCAGCACGATGGCGCTGTGCGGGGTGGTCGGCACACAGCTCGTGCAGACGTGGCTGGACCGGCGCGAGAGCCGCCTGGTGCAGATCACCTGCCTGGGTTCCGCCGTGGCGCTGGTCGCGGCCGTGCAGATCCCGGGCGTCAGCCACGCCGTCGGGTGCACCCCGCTCGGCCCGGTCGCCTGGACCGGTGTCCTGGCGGCGATCGCCCTGGCCCTCGCCGGGCAGCGGGTACTGCCCCGCCTGGAGGAGACGATCGGCCGACTGCTCCCCGTCTGACCGCCGGACACCCGCGCTCGCGTTGGCCGGTGGGTGGGGGCGGCGGGAGTTGGATCGGCGCGCTGGACTGGTCGGTGGTGGTGGTCGGACCGGCCGGTGGTGGCGGTCGGCGCGCTGGATTGGTCGGTGGTGGTGGGTGGGCGCGTTGGGTCAGCCGGCGGCCGTTCATCTATGCGGGCATCGTCCCGGCGCCGGAGCAAACCCCCGGATCAGGTCGAACCCGTACACCATCTCCATGGACGCAACCGCGGTTGGATGGGTCGGTGGTGGCGGTCGGCGCGCTGGACCGGCCGGTGGTGGCTGGTGCCTGCGCCGGATCGACCGGTGGTGGGCGCCGTGCGGACCGGCCGTGGTGGTGGGTGGCGCCGCTCAGACCGGCCGGTCGTGGTCGGCGGGCGCGCTGCATCGGCCGGTGGTGGCCGGCGCCCGGGCTCGGACCGGTCGGTGGGCGGGTGGACGTGATCGGACCGGCCGGCGGTTGCGGATGGACGTGCTGGATCGGCCGGTGGTGGCCGGCGCCCGGGCTCGGACCGGTCGGTGGGCGGGTGGACGTGATCGGACCGGCCCGTGGTCGCGGATGGACGTGCTGGATCGGCCGGTGGTGGCCGGCGCCCGGGCTCAAACTGGTCGGTGGGCGGGTGGACGTGATCGGACCGGCCGGTGGTCGCGGAGGGTCGCGGCCGGGCGGCCGGTGGTCGCGGAGGGCCGCGGTCAGACCGAGCGGTGGTACGGGTCCGGTACCCGGAGCTCGCCGCCCAGCTGGCGGGCCGCGTGTCGGGCCCAGGACGGGTTGCGCAGCAGCTCGCGGCCCAGCAGGACGGCGTCGGCCTCACCGTTCGTGACGATCTTCTCGGCCTGCTCGGCCTCGGTGATCAGGCCCACGGCGGCGACGCGCAGCGGGCTCTCGGACTTCACCCGGGCGGCGAACGGCACCTGGTAGCCGGGTCCGGTCGGAATGGTCACGCCGGAGGCGTTGCCGCCGGTGGAGACGTCGAGCAGGTCGACGCCGTGCGCGTGCAGGTCGCGGGCGAAGCGGACGGTGTCCTCCGTGGTCCAGCCGCCGTCCTGGAGCCAGTCGGTGGCCGAGATGCGGAAGAACACCGGCTTGTCCTCGGGCCACACCTCCCGTACGGCGTCCACGACCTCGAGGGCGAACCGGGTGCGGTTCTCGTAGGAGCCGCCGTAGGCATCGGTGCGGTGGTTGGAGTGCGGGGACAGGAACTCGTTGATCAGGTAGCCGTGGGCGCCGTGGATCTCGGCGATCTCGAAGCCGGCGGCGAGCGCCCGGCGAGCCGCCGCGGCGAACCGGCCGACGATGTCCCGTATCTGATCCTCCGTCAGCTCGGTCGGCACGGGGTGGTGCTCGTCGAAGGGCACCGCGCTCGGGGCGACCGGCTGCCAGCCCTGCGCCTCAGGTCCGAGCGGAGCGCCGCCCTTCCAGGGCCGGTCGGTGGACGCCTTGCGGCCGCTGTGTGCCAGCTGGATCCCCGGCACCGCGCCCTGGGCGGAGAGGAAGCGGGTGATCCGGCGGAAGGCCTCCACCTGCGTGTCGTTCCACAGGCCGAGGTCGTAGGGGGAGATCCGGCCCTCCGGTGAGACCGCGGTGGCCTCCACGATGATCAGGCCGGTGCCGCCCGTGGCACGCGCCGCGTAGTGCGCGAAGTGCCAGTCGTGCGGGGCGCCCGCGAGCGGGCCCTCCGGCTCGGCCGAGTACTGGCACATCGGCGGCATCCACACCCGGTTCGGGATGGTCACTCCACGCAGGGTGATGCTCTCGAAGAGCGCGCTCACGTCAGACTCCGTTCGTCACGGGACCATGGGGCGGCTCATACGATAATCCTCGTACTACGAGATGTGTCAAACTACGACGCCTCTCGTACAATGAGTCGCAGCCGAGGAGTTCCGTGACGAAGGGCAGCCGCCGTGACCGAGACCGCCACCGCCGGCCGTGCGCTGCCGCACCCGGAGCGGGAGGAGATCCGCCTGGAGGCGGTGCTGCACGCGCTCTCCGACCCGATGCGGCTGCAGATCGTACGCGAACTCGCCGCCCGGGAAGCGGAGTTGACCTGCTCGCAGTTCGAACTGCCGGTGACCAAGTCCACCACCACGCACCACTTCCGGGTGCTGCGCGAGAGCGGGGTCATCCGGCAGGTCTACCGGGGCACGGCCAAGATGAACGGGCTGCGCCGGGACGACCTAGACGGTCTCTTCCCCGGACTGCTGGACAGTCTCCTCGCCGCCGCGGACCGGCAGTCCGTCCGCCTCGGCGACGGAGCCTGAACCCGCCCTCCCCGGAAGGTGGTTGAAGAGCAGGTTGAGCACGATCGCGGACAGACAGCCCGCGCTGATCCCGCTGTTCATCACCGTCTGGAACCAGTCCGGGAACTTCTCGTAGACCGTCGGCACACCCACCGGCAGCATGCCGATCGCCACCGGCACGGCCACCACGGTCAGATTGTGGTTGCCCTTGAAGTCGACCCCCGCCAGCGTCCGCAGCCCGCTCGCCGCGACCGTGCCGAACATGACCAGCCCGGCGCCGCCCAGCACCGGCGCCGGGACCGCCGCGACCACCGCGCCCAGCTTCGGCAGCAGACCGAGCACCACCAGGATCCCGCCGGCCGCCGCCACCACCCAGCGGCTGCGCACCCGGGTCATCCCGACCAGGCCCACGTTCTGCGCGTACGCCGTGTACGGGAAGGTGTTGAACACCCCGCCCAGCACCGTCGACAGGCCGTCCGCGCGCAGCCCGTCGGCGAGCGAGCGCGGCTCGGTCTTCCGCCCGGTCAGCTCTCCCACGGCGATCAGGTCACCGGTCGTCTCGGTCATCGTCACCAGGGCGACCACCAGCATGGACATGATCGCGGAGGCCTTGAACTGCGGCGCCCCGAAGTGGAACGGCGTGCTGATGCCCACCCACTCGGCGCCGGAGACCCCGCTGAAGTCGGTGAACCCGAACGGCACCGCGACCGCCAGACCCACCGCGATGCCGATCAGAACGGCGATCCGGCCGAGGGCGGCGGGCGCGAACCTCTGTACGGCCAGCACCACCGCCAGCACGAAGGCCGCCAGCGCCAGGTTCTTCGGCTCCCCGAAGCCCTTCGCACCGGCACCGCCCGCCGCCCAGTTGCCCGCGACCGGCAGCAGCGAGACCCCGATGATCAGGATCACCGTGCCGGTCACCAGCGGCGGGAAGAAACGCAGCAGCCTGCCGAAGACCGGCGCGAGCAGCATGATCGCCAGACCTGCCACGATCACCGAGCCGTAGATCGCGGGCAGCCCGCCACCGGTCGTCCCGATGAGCACCATCGGCGACACCGCCGCGAACGTACAGCCCTGCATGATCGGCAGCCGGACGCCGAACCGCCAGAAGCCGACGCACTGGATCAGCGTGGCGATCCCGCACACCAGCAGGTCGGCGGTGATCAGATACGCCAGGTCGGCGGGCGACAGCTTCATGGCGCCGCCCACGATCAGCGGCACGGCGACGGCACCCGCGTACATCGCGAGCACGTGCTGCAGTCCGAAGGCCGCCAGCTGCCGTGCCGGTGGTATCTCGTCGACGGGGTGGACGGCTGCGGTGGTGGCCATGGGGACTCCAACGGTGCGCGAGCGGGGAGTGGCATCCGAACAGGACGAGACCGTAAGCCTCTTGAACAGTTTGTTGATTTCCGGTCTGTTGCCGCCATGTGTCGTGCCCGCCCGGCCGATACGGAATCCCTGGCCACCGGAATCCCCGGGCACCGGAATCCCTCGCCACCGGGATCCCTGGCGGCCTATGCCGACCGGGCCGCCCCGAGCAGTGCGTCCCAGTCGGCCAGCTTGACCACACCCCGTCCGAGCCGCGCGCCCAGCTCGGCCTCGGCCCGTTCGATCGCCAGCCACCCCGCCCACGGCACCGGTTCGATCCCGGCCGCCCGCAGCGCGGGCACCGGATCCTCGGGCACCTGCCGGCCCAGCAGCGCCGGAGCGTCCGCGAGCAAGGAGGCCGCCGTCTCCTTGGCACAGGGCCGGTTGGTGCCGATCACACCCGTCGGACCGCGCTTGATCCACCCGGCGACGTACTCGCCGGGGGAGGGGACACCCTCGCGCACGACACGCCCCGCCGTGTTCGGCACCGTGCCGCTCGGCGCGTCGAACGGCAGCCCGTCCAGCGGCACTCCGCGATAGCCCACCGAGCGCAGCACCAACTGGGCCGGGACGTCCACGAACCGGCCCGTGCCCGTCACCCCGCCCCGCCCGTCCGGCGCGGTCCGCTCGAGGCGCACGCCACCCACCCGGCCGGCCTCCGCGAGGAATTCCACGGGGCGCAGGAAGAACCGCAGGCCGATACGCCGGGCGGCATCGGCGGAGGAACGGGCGGCCCAGCCGCGCAGCACCTCCAGATTGCGACGCTGTACGGCGGGCAGGGCGGCGGGGTCGGCCGCATCCAGCGCCAGGTCGGCGGGGTCGACGGTGACTTCGGTGCCGGGCAGCGCGCCCAGCTCGCGCAGCTCCTTGGTGGTGAAGCGGGCCTGCGAGGGGCCGCGCCGGCCCACCATGTGCACCTCGGTGATCCCGCTCGCCGTCAGCGTGTCCAGCGCCGCCTGCGGCATGTCCGTCGGGCGCAGCTCCGCGGCACCCCGGACCAGCATCCGTGTGACGTCCACCGCCACGTTGCCCACGCCGATGACCACGGCCGACCGCACTCCGCGCAGAAAGCCCGCGTCGGCCGCGTCCGGATGCGCGCTGTACCAGGCCACGAAGTCGGTCGCCGACCAGCTGCCCGGCAACTCCTCGCCCGGAATCCCGAGCCGGCGGTCCGTGGCGGCGCCCACGCAGTAGACCACCGCGTGGTACAGCTCCCGCAGCCGCTCGACGGGCAGCCCGCCGGGGCCGCCCACCCGGACCCCGCCGAGGAACCGCACCCGCTCGTGCTCCAGCACCGTCCGCAGGCTGCCCTGCAGGGACTTGATCTTCTCGTGGTCCGGGGCGACGCCGTAGCGGACCAGGCCGTACGGGCACGGCAGCCGGTCCAGGACGTCCACGGACACCCCGGCATCCTGCTGAACCAGGCTCTGAGCGGTGTAACACCCGCTCGGTCCCGAACCGACGACGGCGACACGCAGCACAGCGGTACTCCTCGGCCGAAGGAGGTGGTGTGCGGACGGCTCCAGCATGGCACCGACGGTCCCGTGACGGCAGGGGCCGGCGGGGTGACTACGAAGCGTGTCCGTTCGTATGGAATGTGATCATGAGGTTACGTTGCGTGTGTGCCAGAAGCATCCTTTCTTCACCTCTCCGACCGGAACGCGGAGGACGGCGCGGTGTCCGTGTGGCCCGCGTGGGAGGTGCGGGAGCACTGCGACACCACGTCCTGGTTCCATGTGCGGCTGGCCTTCCCGGACGGCGCACGCGTCGACGCCCTGGCCGTCGTGCGCGAGGGATGCGTGTCCATCGAGGACGTCAGCGCCCAGCCGGCCCTGTCCCTCCCCGACCTGACGGTGCTCGCGGGCTGGATCGAGGGGCCGCTGTTCGAGTCCTGCGGGGTGGAGCGGCCGTACGAGACCGACGGCGACGAGCACCTGGCGGAGCGGCATGAACCGGAAGCCGGTGAGGGGGCCGGCGACGAGGAGTCCGGCGAGGAGAAGGCCGGTGAGGAGGAGGTCTGCGCGGAGAAGACCGGCGAGGAGAAGGCGGGTGACGACAAGGCCGGTGGCGAGGGCAGTGAGGTCGGTGACAAGGTCAGTGCGGAGGTGACCGCGCCCTGTGCGGGTCCGCGGCGGGCACGGCCGGTCTGGCCGCGCGGCATCGAGGGGCGTCGGCGGGTCGCGCAGGAGTACCGTGCCGCGCAGCAGCAGGGGTGTGACCCGGTGCTCGCCGTGATGAGCGCGACCGGATACAGCCGCCGCCGCTCCCTGAGGCTGATCGCGCAGGCGCGCGACGCCGGGTTCCTGCCCCCTCGTCACGCCCGCCGCACCTGAGGCGAGTTGCCGTCCCAAGCGGCCCCGCGCGTCCCTCAGGGACTGCTCGGACGCTCCTCCGTCGCGAAGAACCGGGACAGGTCCCGCTCCCGCGCCTCCTTGCACTTGTCGCTCTCCGGCGGCACCCCGGACTCCCAGTCCAGGCCGTACCGCTTGAACAGTTCCGCCCGCAGCGTGGGAACGGGCATCGGCACCCCCGGCACCAGCGCCGCGTACACCGCGCCCATCAACAGGGCCCGCAGCATCGGGTAGTCGGCGGCGACGTCCTGCGAGCCGTACCGGGCGACGGTGTCGCTGAGCAGTTCCGACAGCCGGCGCTGCTCCGGGCACTGCACGAAGCCCTCCGCCTGCAGCAGCCCCGCCATGTGCTGCCGCATCAGCACCGGCCGGTCGCGGGCCAGCCCCAGGATCGCGTCGATGGTCCGGGCGAGGCGCTCCCGGCCGTCCTCGGTGTGCGGTTCCCGCTCCAGCGCCTCTTCCAGCGTGCGGTGCATCAGCCGGTGCACGGCGGACTGCACCAGCTGGCGCTTGCCGGGGAAGTAGTACGACACCAGTCCGCGCGCCGAACCGGCGCGGTCCGCGATGTCGCCCAGCGTGGTGGCCTCGAAGCCGTGCTCGTCGACCAGTTCCACGGCGGCCTGCAGCAACCGCTCCCGGGAACGCCGCCGCAACTCTTCATTGACCGAGGCGCTGCGCGGGGACATCCTGAAACTCCTGCGTTGACTGGCTGCCAGCCAACTATACTCATCGCAGTGGGCACCGCCATGCGCGGGCCCTGTCCAGGGCTGCCGTCCGTCTGGGGCGACGCGGGGGATCGTCTCAGGCGGACGGCGCGGTGGCGAGCCCTTTCCGGCGCCGTGCTCGGTCGCGCCCGCTCCGTACCTCGCATTGCTGTCGCAGGTCGGACTCCGCGCGGCGGTCAGCCCCGGTAGCCCACTCGGCCTTGGCGCGACGCTGCCGCAACAGGTCCCAGCACCGGTCGAGCGCGGGCAGCAGAGCGTCGGGTCTCAGCCCACCAGGTCCAGTACGGGCAGCAACGCGTCGGGCCGGTCCGTGACCGGCAGGTGGTCGACGAAGTGCACCCGGCAGCCGAGCGCGGCCGCACCGCCGTCGGCCTCCTTGCTGTCACCCACCATCACCACCTGCTGCGGATCGGCGCCCAGCGCCGCACAGGCGACCGAGAACAGCCGCGGGTCCGGCTTCTGCACGCCGTGCTCGTACGACAGGACGTACGCGTCCACATACCGGTCGAGCCCGTGCTCGCGGAACACCGGGCGCAGATCCCAGCCGATGTTGCTGACCACGCCCACGCCGATCCCGCGCTCGTGGAGCGTGCGCAGCACCTCGGGGGCGTCGGGATACGGGGCCCAGGCGGCCGGGGTCTTGTGCCGTTCGTACAGCGCGTCGTGCAGCCCGGGGTGGGGCAAGGGCACCAGCCGGGACAGGCCCGTGTAGACGGCCCGGTGCCGCTCCGCGCTCTCGTCCCGCACCGCCCAGACCCCGGCCAGGTCCGCGGGCAGCTCCACCGGGTTCGCGCCGCCCGGCAGCGCGCCGGCCGCCTCCAAGGCCCGTGCGGCCGCCTTCAGTTCGGGTTCGGGCAGGGTGTGCCCCGTCTCGGCCAGCACCGCCCGCAGCCAGGACTCGGTGGACTCGACGCGGAACAGCGTTCCGGAGAAGTCGAACAGCACTGCAGTCATGCACCTGACCCTATCCGGGCCGGTGCTCGACGGTGTCGGCGTGTCCGGGCCGCGGCCAGTCGTACACGACCACGGCCCGGGGCCAGTGGACGCCCGGCCACATCCGGGTCACGCCCTCACCCAGCAGCGAGACCGCGGCCGCCGCCACGGCCGTACGCCACCGGACGCGGCCGGCGCCGAACCCAGCACGGCGTGCTCCCGTCGGCCGCCAGCTGCCAGCTGCCAGCCGACAATCGACAGCCGGCCGTCAGCCGAGGGCCCGCAGGCCCGGAACCAGGGCCACCAGTACCGGGATCACCGGCACCAGTGCCGCGGCGGCCGTCAGACGCAGCCGGCGCAGGGCGGGGAGCCGGTCCGGGGGAGTCAGCAACCGGTGCACCCGCTGCGGCACATGGGCCTGCGGGGTGGGGCAGGGGCCGAACAGGCCCCGCTCCTCGTTGAGTTCGACCAGCGCCAGCGCGGTCGTCAGCCGGCCGAAGCGCCGGGAGGCCATGTCGTCGGCGGCCAGCTCGACCAGCCGGTGCATCTCGTCGCGGAACGCCGCGAACACCGGCACCTGCGGGAACCCGCCCGCCAGTGCCGCCGAGCAGTGCAGCAGCCAGTCGTGCCGGGCCTGCGCGTGGCCCTGCTCATGGGCGAGCAGTGCGTGCAGTTGACGCCCTTTCAGACGGCGCAGCGCGGCCGTCGTGATGACCAGGCGGGGTGCCGTACCGGGCAGCCACCAGGCGTCGGGACGCTCGCCCTCCAGCACCACCAGCCGGCCGCTCGCCGGTTCCTCGCCCGGCAACAGCGGGGCCCGCACGAGGAGTTCGGCCCGCCGTGTGCGCCGCCGCGCCCGGGCCCGTACGACCTCGCGCACCAGCATGGCCAGGCTCCACAGGCCGCCGGCAGCGAGCAGTACGGCGGTGGGCGCCGCCCACGGACCGGCCGTGCCGAGGGCGTACGCATCCACGACCGCGCGCGGAGCCCGGGCGAACAACGGTCCGCGCACCTCCTGCCAGGCGGCCGACGCGCTGAGCGCCATCGACAGCACGCAGCACAGCAGGACGGCCGCCACGACGCACTGCCACACCCAGAGGGCGAGGACCGGTTCGCGGTCCGGCCAGTCGGCCCGGGCGAGCAGCCGCGGGGCGACGACGGCGGTCAGGGCACCGAGCAGCAGCAGGGTCACGGGGACCATCATGGTCAGCACCCTATGAGCGCGGGGCCGCCCACGGGTACGGTCCGTGCCACCGAAGTGACGCAGACAACGCACCCGTACAGACCCCGCTCACATGGTCAGCAGCATGGCCACCATGCCGATTCCCATCGACAGCCGGCAGGCCCGCGCCAGCTCCGGCCGGTCGCCCCAGCCGACCGGGCCGCCGCCGGCCCCGGCCCCGGCCACCGCGACGGCGGCAGGTACCAGACGGGCGCCGGCGAGCAGCACGTATGCCGCGAAGTACAGCAGCAGCAGGCTGGTCAGCAGCGGCACCCCCGAGCCGCCGTGGGAGTGGTGGGCGCCGGGTGGCGCCGCGGCCATCGCCACCGACATGTAGACCATCGCGGACGTGCCGACCAGGTGGTGCACGTGATGCGGGGCGGTGCGCGCGGACCACAGCGCGCGCAGTGCCGCCGCGCCGAACACCGCCGCGTACACCGGCCATGCCCACCTCGGGGGCGAGAACGCCGCCGCCGGCACGGCCATCACGGCCATGCCGAAGCCCATCAGCGCCTCGCCGCCCGCGGCCCGGCGCTGTTCCTCGACGCGGCTGCGCATCCGCAGCAGGCAGTAGGCCCCGGTCGCCGCGCACAGGGCGACCAGCAGCCACGCTGCCGGTACCGGTCCGTGCACGCGCACCTCCCCGTTCGACGTCGGTCGAGGGATGCGATGCCCACGCGATGCGGAGCGCACGCGAGCGCAAGGGTGTACACGGGGAGCATTGGGCGGAGCGCGGCAGGCGAGCGCGCCCCACGGGATCGCCGCCGCGGCGAGAATTTTACAAGTAAAACACATGCTAAATTGATGCTATGAGCAGTGCGACCCTCCACCGACTTCGACTCCCCCTTGCCGGAGTGCTCCGCCTCGGGCGGCCCTCCGACATCTGGTTCAAGCCCGCGCTGAGCGTGGTCGCCGCGGTCGCGCCGCCCAACCTGGTCCTGCTGGCGATCGGCCGCCTCGACCTCGCGATGTACACGATGGCCGGGTCGCTGTGCGCCCTCTACGGCCACAACCGGCCCTACGCCGCCCGCGCCCGCGTCCTGGCCGGGGTGGTGCTCGGCATGGTCGGCGGCCTCGCGCTCTCCCTGCTCGCCGCGTCACTCACGAGCGACGCCGTCGCCCTCGTCACCGTCGGCGCCGTGATGGCGGCCGTCCAGAAGACCGTGAGCGACGCCACCCGGCTCGGACCGCCCGGGAACGTGGTCCTGACCTTCATCAGTTCCGCCTCGCTGTTCGCGCCGCAGGCCCTCGGCCAGGTGCCCGGACATGTGGGAATGGCGCTGGCGGCCGGCGTCTGGGCCTGGCTGGTCGGCATGGCGCCCGGGCTGCTCCGCCCGCACGGCCCCGAGCGCCGCGCCACCGCCCAGGCCCTGAACGCGGCCGCCGCCTACGCCGACACCCGCGGCACCACCGACGGGCACGCCCGGGCCCGTGCCACGAGCGCCGCGGCGATCCACGCGGCCTGGCAGTCGCTGCTCGCCGCCGGCTCTCGCCCCGACCGCACCCGGTGCGCCCTCGAACGGCTCCTCGTCCGCGCCGAGGTCGCCCTCGCCGCCCCCGCCGACACCGACCCCGCACCGCTGCGCGCCTGGGCCCGCGAGCTGCGCGGCACCGGACGGATACCGCGCGTCGAGTCCCCGCGCGCGTCCGCCGACGAACTCCTCGGCATCGAAACCGAACTCGCCCTCCCCCCAAGGCCTTTGCGGCAACACCTCGCCCCCCTCGCCCCGATCGCCGCGCGCACCGCGATCGGCTGTGCCCTCGCCGGTTACGCCTCCCTCGCGCTCGGGGTGGGCCGACCCTACTGGGCGCTGGTCACCGCGGCCTCCCTCTACCAGGCCAACGTCACCCTCACCTGGAACCGGGGCGTCCAGCGAGTCGTCGGCAACGTGCTCGGTGTCCTCGTGTTCGCCCTCGTCGCCCCGCTGGCTCATCTCCACCCGGTCGCGCTGGTGCTGTGCTGCCTCGCCTTCAACTTCGGCGCCGAAGCGCTGATCGCCCGCAACTACTGGCTCGGCACCGTCTGCGTCACCCCGATGGCCCTGCTCGTCACCGAGTTCGCCCGCGCCCAGAACCCGGCCGAGCTGATCACCGAGCGGGTCGCCGACACCCTGGTCGGTGCGCTGGTCGGCTTCGGCGCGGCCGTCGCCGTCACCAACCGGCGTGCGGGCGACCGCCTCGAACACGCCCTGACCGCGGTGGAACGCACCCGCGAACACGCCGCCCGGCTGCTGGCCGAGCCGCACCCGGCACCCCGCGCCCTGGAGTCGGCCCGCCGTACCCTCGCCGCCGCCCTCGCCGACCTGCGCGCCACGGCCGACGCCGCGTCCGGCGAGTGGTGGCAGCGCGCCCTGCCCGAGGAGCGGGTCGTGCTCGCCGAACAGTCCGGACACCGTACGCTCGCGGCGACGGTACGACGCCAGGGGTTGGTACCGCGGAACCACGATCAGGCGCCGCAAGAGCCCGGTCGGCGCCAGGAGCGGGACCAGGACCGGACCCCGGGCAGGACGACGGAGGACATACGGCCATGACGGCGACGAACGGCGGACACACGCCGGCGGACGACACGGCCGACGCGGGCCGCGCGGGCGACCACCGGCCGCCTGCCGGGCCGGAGCCGACGGACGGCCGTAGTCCCGGTGGTGCACGTCCGGGGCACGGTCGTGGTCCCGTTGGTGCACGTCCGGGGGACGGTGAGGACACGGCTGGTGCGGGCGGGGCGGGCGACCCTCGGCACTCGGACGCGGAGTCGGCGGGCGGTCGTAGTCCCGGCGGTGCCCGCCCGGGGGACGGTGGCGACACGGCCGCTGCGGGTCGGGCGGGCGACCCTCGGCCCGCCGGCGGGGACAGCGGCGCCCGCCGGCCAGGCCACCCCGGCAGGCCCGCGAACGGGACCGGAACCGGGACCGGGACCGGAACTGATCCGGTCCCCGCTCCCGCCCCCGCCTCCGCCGCTGACCGTGACACCGTCGCCGCCGTCGTCCGGCAGTGGCGGGCCGTTCATCCCGAGCTGGACACCGGGCCCATGGAGGTCATCGGCCGGATCAACCGGTGTGCCGCGCTGCTCCAGCAGGCCGAGGACGCGCCGCTGCGCCGGGCCGGGCTCAGCCGTCCCGAGTTCGACCTGCTGGGCGCGCTGCGCCGCACCGGCCACGAGCTGACCCCTGGGGAGCTGGTCCGCGAGACCTTCTCCTCCGGGGCCGCCGTCACCAAGCGGCTCAAGCAGCTGACCGAACGCGGACTGGTCGAGCGGCGCGGCGACACCCGTGACCGCCGCGTCGCCCACCTCCGCCTCACCGACGCGGGCCGCGACCTGGTCGACGGCATCCTTCCGGAGCAACTCGCCTACGAGACAGCCGTGTTGAACGTGCTGGCTCCCGAGGGGCAGGGTGAACTGGCGCATCTGCTCGCCGAGTTGCTCGGCCGCCTGGAGGGCCGGATGGGGGCGCTGCGGACGTAGGGGGAGGGAGCGTCACCCTCGTCCAGACGCTTCACCCGGTCCACGTCCGCGTCCAGCCGGACCTCGGTGCTCACGACGTTGTCCGCCGGTTGCTCCGGCAACAAGCGCGGGTGAGCGCAGCGCCTCAGCCCTCCTCGCCGGCCCGGTGCACCCCGAACGCCGCGCCCTGCGGATCCCGCAGTACCGCGATGCGCGGGCCGTCGGGCACCGACACGGGTGCCATGACGATGTCCCCGCCCGCCCGCTGCGCGACCTCGGCCGCAGCGTCCACGTCGTCCACCGCGAAGTACGGCATCCAGTGCGGCGGCGCCTCGGGCGGGAACCGGTCGCCCATGTCGGCCATGCCGCCGAAGTCGTCGCCGTCGATGCCCCACTGCGTGTACCACTCCGAGGCGTTGACACTCCAGCCGAACACCGTGGTGTAGAAGTCCCGGGCCCGCTCGGTGTCCCGGGTCGCCAGTTCCACCCAGCCGAGGGTGCCGGGCGCGTTGAACAGCCCGGCGCCGGGGAAGGACCGCGCCTGCCACAGCTGGAACGCCGCGCCGGTCGGGTCGAGGGCCACCGCGAACCGGCCCACGTCCAACACGTCCATCGGGCCGAGGATCACCGTCCCGCCGGCCTCCTCCACCCGCCGTGCCGCCGCGTCCGCGTCGGTCACCGCGAAGGAGACGTTCCACGCCACCGGCTGGGATTCCTGGTAGAGCGGGGTGAGCGCGGCGACCGCCGCGTCCCCCAGGTGCGCCACCGTGTACCCGCCCGCCTCCTGCCGCGGGTCGGTCTCCGGCCGCCAGCCGAACAACTCGGTGTAGAACCGCTTGGCCCCCTCCAGATCGCTGGTCCCGAGCTCGGTCCAGCACGGTCCGCCGGTCACCGGCCTGTCGAACTTCATGGGGGTTCCTTCCGGCCGGGGCGGGCCTGCCGCGCCGCACAGAGCGCTCTCCCGGCACGCTAACCCCGGCTTCCCGCCCCGGCCATCCGGGACGGTCCCCGGGGCGGGCGGGGAATTCGCTTGCCCGCCCGGAGCGGGCTGCGGAAGGGTTCCGGCCATGGACACCGAGGACACCACGGCGCCCGCGCTGGCCGAGGAGATCGCCGCGTACTACGGACGCGACCAGGAGGACGCCCGGCTGCGCACCGGTGCCGGACGGCTGGAGTTCTGGCGTACCCAGGACGTTCTGCGCAGGCTCCTGCCGCCCGCTCCGGCGCGGATCCTGGACGTGGGCGGCGGCAGCGGCGTCCACGCGGAGTGGCTCGCCGCCGACGGCCACGCGGTGGAACTCCTCGACCCGGTCCCCCGGCACGTCGAGCGGGCGGCCCGGCTGCCCGGTGTGCGGGCACGGCACGGGGACGCCCGCGCCCTCGATGCGCCGGACGCGTCCGTGGACGTCGTGCTGCTCCTCGGCCCGCTCTACCACCTGCCCGAGCGCCCGGACCGGGTACGGGCGCTCGCCGAGGCGCACCGGGTCGTGCGGCCCGGAGGTCTCGTGGTCGCGGCCACGATCAACCGGTTCGCGGGGCTGCACGACACCCTCGCCAAGGGCGTGTACTTCGACGCCGACCGGCGCCCGCACATCGAGGCGGCAGCCGCGGACGGGTGGCTGCGTCCGGGCCGCGGGCCCACGGCGATGTTCACCACCGCCTACTTCCACGCGCCGGAGGACGTCCCCGCCGAGTTCGCGGACGCCGGTCTGACGCCGCAGGGGCAGTACGGCCTCGAAGGCGCCGCCTGGCTCATGGGTGACGTCGGCTCCTGGCTCGAGGATCCGGAGCGCCGGGCGCTGGTCCTGGCGGCGATGCGGCGGACCGAGTCCGTGCCCTCGCTGCTGGGCATCAGCGGTCATGTGCTCACCGCCGGCACCCGCCCCTCGCGCACGTCCGGACGCTAGATGCCCGGCCGGTAGCGCATCGGGTGGTCCTCCGGGACCTCCACCAGGGCGATGCGGATGCCGTCCGGGTCGGCGATCCACATCTCGATCAGGCCCCACGGCTCCTTCACCGGCGGCCGGACGATGTCGACGCCCTTGGCCTTGAGCTCCTCGTGCGCGGCCGTCACGTCGTCGACCTGCAACCACAGCCGGACCGCGGGCGACGGCGGCGTCTCGGACCTCCCGGAGACCTCCAGGAAGCCGCCGCCGAGGAAGTAGACCGTGCCCCGCTCGGGCCCCGTACCGAACTCGCGGTAGACGGCCAGCCCCAGCCGCTCGCCGTAGAAGGTCCGGGAGCGCTCGGGGTCGGTGGGGGTGAGCAGGGTCCGGCTGCTGAGTACGTGCACCATGCAGGCGGAGCCTAGTGGCAGGGTTACCCTCGACCCTGGCTCAGCCACGCCCGAGATCGGAGACCGTTCCATGGAAAGCCCCGCCGCCGGCCTCACCTTCCGCGACGCCACCGACGCCGACGTCGACGCGCTGGTCGCGCTGATCGAGTCGGCCTACCGCGGGGACTCCAGCCGGGCCGGGTGGACCACCGAGGCGGACATCCTGCAGGGGCGGCGGACGGATCCCGAGGGCGTGCTGGAGGTCATCAAGTCGCCCGAGAGCAGGATGCTGACCGTGGAGCAGGACGGCCGGATCATCGGCTGCTGCCAGCTGGAACACCGCGGTGACCACGCCTACTTCGGCATGTTCGCGGTCAGCCCCACCCTGCAGGGCGCGGGTCTCGGCAAGACGGTCATGGCGGAGGCCGAACGCCAGGTCCGCGAGGCCTGGGGCGTCACCGAGATGCACATGACCGTGATCTCCGTACGGGACGACCTGATCGCCTGGTACGAGCGCCGGGGCTACCGCCGTACGGGAAAGATGTCGCCCTTCCCGTACGGCGACGAGCGCTTCGGCATCCCGCAGCGCGACGACCTGCAGTTCGAGCTGCTCGTGAAGAAGCTCGGGTGACCGTCAGGCGGTGAAGCGCCCCGTGCGCTTGATCTGCGGGAAGTCGGTCGTCGCGCCGTCCAGTTCCAGCGCGCGGACCAGCCGCAGCTGATCCTGGGTGTTGACGACCCAGCCGATGATCCGCAGCCCGGACTTGCGCGCGTGTTCGACGATCTCCAGGGTGAGCCTGCGGATGTTGAGGCAGACGGTCGCCGCGCCCACGGCGACCGCACGCTCCACGATGTCCGTGCCGACGGGGGTCCCCCCGCTGGAGCCCGTTCGGAAGTGGGGGAGGCCGTCGACCAGTGCCGTGCGCACGCCCGGTACCAGCCGGGCGATCTCGGCGACCGCGTCGTCGTGGAACGAGGACACCTCCACCCGCCCGACCAGGTCGCGGTCCTGCATGACCGCCGCAAGTGCCCTGGCCGCCGCCACGTCCTTGATCTGGGCCAGGAGCGGCGTGCGCACCGTGTCCAGGACCTCCTCGAACACCGGTACCCGCTCCCCGCGGCCCGCGTCCAGGGAGCGCAGCTCGGCCAGTGTCTTGTCGGCGATCGGCCCGGTGCCGTCGGTCGTGCGGTCCACTTCCGCGTCGTGCATGACGACCAGGGCGCCGTCCTTGCTCAGGTGCAGATCGAGTTCGATCAGATCGAGGCCGGCGTCCTGCGCGGCGACGAAGGAACGAAGGGTGTTCTCGGGTTCGACACCCATGACCCCGCGGTGACCGATGGTAAGGAAGTTCAAGGTTCGACTCCGTTCCGTCGACGGCGGCTCGGCGCGCGCGGAACGGGCGGACGCCGTCGTCCGCGCGGGCAGAGTCGCAGCCTAATGGCCGGGCCCCGCGATGAACCCGCACGTGCGTGAGGCATCCGGGTGCGTGCCGGGTCGCCGACTGGCCGGTATCCGCCCCCGCGTCACCCTCTCGTGGGCGAGTCTCCGTGTCGTTGACCGCTCGGTGGCACGCGGCGCGGGTGTCCAGCCTCCTCGGTGGAAGTGAGCGCCGTCACGGTTTACGGCAGGAAAAATGTCGGCGACCAAGGCATTGGGCAGAAAAATTTCCCGAGCTGCCTCTTGATGGCTGAATCGGGGTATGCATACGGTGTCCCTACGTGAGCTTCTCCCGTGGAGGATGGGACATGACGGAAATTCTTGTGCAGGCGGGCGCGGAGGGACAGGTTTCTTCGCTGACCAGGGTGGTTGAGCACCCGGCCTGGCCCGTGCTCAAGGATGCCGTGGAGCAGATCCGGCCATGGCAGTCCAAGGACGGATCGATCGACTTCGGCGCCGAGGGCGCCCCGTCCAGGGTGGACGCCGAGGCCGTCGTACGGCGTGTCGTGGACGCGGTCGAAGAGCTCTCCCCGCTGCTCCCGCACGACGAGGCCTACCACCAGGCCCTGGTGAAGGATCTGCACCGCTGGGCCGAGGGCGGCTTCGAGGTGCCGGACTTCCTGGACTCCCTGCTCGCCTTCCAGCCCGCGGCGCGGCGCGCGGACGGCCTGCAGCACCTGGTCGTCTTCCCGATGTACACGCAGAACGGCAACCCCGACCGCAACCTGGAGGCGGTCGTGCTGCGCATGGTCTGGCCGGACTGGCTGGCCGAGCTGGAGCGCACCCGCTACGACAACCCGCTCTTCTGCGGTATCACCTTCGAGGACTTCACGTCCGGCTACGACACGAACTCGGCCGTCCTCTTCCCGGAGACCATCGCCGTCCGTGAGGCGCCGGAACGTTTCTCTTGGGGTGGCATCTTCTGCGACCGCGAGGCCGCCCGCTTCCGCCGGGTCACCGAGGCCGCCGTCGACATCCTGGGCCTTCAGCTGCCCGAGGACATCGCCGCGATGGTCCACGACCAGAAGCGCTGCGAAGAGGCCTTCGTGCTGTGGGACATGGTCCACGACCGCACCCACAGCCACGGCGACCTGCCGTTCGACCCCTTCATGATCAAACAGCGCCAGCCGTTCTGGATGTACGGCCTGGAGGAGCTGCGCTGCGACCTCACCGCCTTCAAGGAGGCCGTCAAGCTCCAGGCGGACGGCGTCCCGCAGGCCCGTGACGTGCAGTACGCGGTGCTCTTCGACCGGATGTTCCGCTTCCCGGTCACCGGCGACCGCAACCGCAACTACGACGGCCTCGGCGGCCAGCTGCTCTTCGCCTACCTGCACAAGCACGACGTCGTCCGCTGGACCGACAACAAGCTCGCCATCGACTGGGAGCGCGCCCCGCAGGTCACCAACCAGCTGTGCGCCGAGATCGAGAAGCTCTACAAGGACGGCATCGACCGCCCGAAGCTGGTGCACTGGTTCGCCGGCTACGAGCTGGTCTCCACCTACCTCGCCCCGCACCCCGGCTCCAAGTGGGCCAAGGGCCCGGACGCCCTGGACCTGACCCAGCCCCCGCGCAAGCTCGTGGACGACGTGCTTCCGGACGAGTTTCCGCTGAGCATGTTCTACGAGGCCCTGTCCAAGAAGCTGAAGAATGTGATCGCCTCCACCAAGGGCATCACGGCGGACGGCGCCGAGCGGATCGCCGCGTGAGCGACCGCCTCAACGAGAAGACTGCTTCAGAGGGGAAGAACGTGGCGAACAACGGGTCTCTCAGCGGTGCGGTGATCGCGGTGGCCGGCGCGGGCGGACCCGCCGGACACGCGACGCTGGTCCGGCTCGCCGAGGCCGGCGCGGTCGTCGTCGGCGCCGACAACAACCCCGAGCGCCTGGCGGAGGCCGTGGACGCGGCCCGCTACGCGCGCGGCGGTGCCACGGTCACCGGCGAGACGGTCGACCTGCTCGACCTGGACTCGACCCGGGCCTGGGCCGACCGCATCGAGAAGGAGCACGGCCGGATCGACGGTCTGGTCCATCTGGTCGGCGGCTGGCGCGGCAGCGCGACCTTCGAGGAGACGAGCCTCGCGGACTGGGACCTGCTGGAGAAGCTGCTGATCCGCACGGTGCAGCACACCTCCCTGGCCTTCTACGACGGCCTGCAGCGCAGCGACCGCGGCCGCTACCTGCTGATCAGCGCCGCCGGCGCGTCGAAGCCCACCGCCGGCAACGCGGCGTACTCCGCGTCCAAGGCCGCCGCCGAGGCGTGGACGCTGGCCATGGCCGACGGCTTCCGCAAGGCGGGCGGCGAGGCCGGACCGCACGCGGCGGCTACGATCCTGGTGGTGAAGGCGCTGGTGCACGACGCGATGCGCGCCGAACGCCCCAACGCGAAGTTCGCGGGCTTCACGGACGTCAAGGATCTCGCCGAGGCCATCGAGGGCGTCTGGAGCAAGTCCGCCGCGGAAGTGAACGGAAACCGTCTGTGGCTGACCGAGAAGCCGTGAACCCCCCCAAGACCGACGCGCGTCGCCATCACGACCCCACGGTCCGCGGTTTCGCCAGTGACAACTACGCCGGGGCCCATCCGGAGGTGCTGGCCGCCCTGGCCCTCGCCAACGGCGGCCACCAGGTGGCGTACGGCGAGGACGAGTACACCGAGAACCTCCAGCGGATCATCCGCAGCCACTTCGGGGCCACCGCGGAGGCCTTCCCGGTCTTCAACGGCACCGGCGCGAACGTGGTCGCGCTCCAGGCGGTCACCGACCGCTGGGGCGCGGTGATCTGCGCCGAGAGCGCCCACATCAACGTGGACGAGGGCGGCGCGCCCGAGCGCATGGGCGGGCTGAAGCTGCTCACCGTGGCCACACCGGACGGCAAGCTCACGCCCGAGCTGATCGACCGGCAGGCCTGGGGCTGGGAGGACGAGCACCGCGCCATGCCGCAGGTCGTCTCGATCACCCAGAGCACCGAGCTCGGCACCCTCTACACGCCGGACGAGATCCGCGCGATCTGCGAGCACGCCCATGCGCGCGGCATGAAGGTGCACCTGGACGGCTCCCGGATAGCCAACGCGGCCGCCTCGCTGAACGTGCCCCTGCGGACGTTCACCAACGCGGTCGGCGTCGACATCCTCTCGCTGGGCGGGACCAAGAACGGCGCCGTCTTCGGCGAGGCGGTCGTGGTCCTCAACCAGGACGCGGTGCGGAAGATGAAGCACCTGCGGAAGATGTCGATGCAGCTGGCCTCGAAGATGCGCTTCGTCTCGGTGCAGTTGGAGGCGCTGCTGGCGAAGGACCTGTGGCTGCGCAACGCCCGGCACGCCAACGAGATGGCCCAGCGGCTCGCCGAGGGCGTGCGCGCGGTGCACGGCGTGGAGATCCTCTACCCGGTCCAGGCCAACGGCGTCTTCGCCAAGCTCCCGCACGACGTGAGCGAGCGGCTGCAGAAGCGCTTCCGGTTCTACTTCTGGGACGAGGCGGCCGGAGTGGTGCGCTGGATGTGCTCCTTCGACACCACCGAGGAGGACGTGGACACCTTCGTGGCCGCGCTCAAGGAGGAGATGGCGCGCTAGGCCCCCGATGTGCATAGGTATGCGGTCACTCGAAAAGTCATTGACTGGCGAGTGATCGCATTCCTATGCTCTGCGGGCATGGAGCTGATCCAGAACACCCCTGACCTGTCCGCTTACTTGGCGGCGGACGAGGCCATCGACCATCATCATCCCGTGGTCCGGGAAACGGCCGAAAGGCTGGCCGCTGAGGCCGCCGACTCGTATGCCTATGCGCGGGCCGCTTATGAATTCGTGCGGGACACCATCCCGCACTCCCAGGACTCCGGCGACCCGCGCGTCACCTGGCGCGCCTCGGACGTGCTCGCTCTGGGCACCGGCATCTGCTACGCCAAGGCCCACGCCCTGGCCGCCCTGCTGCGCGCCGAGGACATCCCGACGGCCCTGTGCTACCAGCGGCTGACCGACGACGAGGGCGGCCACGCCGTGCACGGACTGGTCGCCGTCCGCTTCCACGGCGCCTGGCACCGGCAGGACCCGCGCGGCAACAAGCCCGGCGTGGACGCCCGGTTCTCCCTGGACGGCGAGCGGCTGGCCTGGATCCCCGACCCCGCGGCCGGTGAGCTGGACTATCCCGTCCTGTACGCCGAACCGCACCCGGTCGTCCTCGACGCCCTGAAGGCCGCCCCGGACCGGCCGTACCTGTGGAAGACGCTGCCCGACGCGCTCTGAGGGCAGTGAGCACCCCGCCCGACGCCGGACAAGCTCGAAGAATGAGGCTGAGGGCGGCAGTTCGCCAGGGGAACAGGCATCCCCCGGTCCTCGGGAGGCAGGTGCCGGCGCTTCGGCGGACGAGCTCGCGCTCGGCGTGCCGGACGACTGGCGCGAGGAACCGCCCGGCACCACACACACGTTGGCGAACGCCCGGGCGATGGCGGCCCGCGCCCTCGCACCCTGGAACGACATGTCCCGCTACGACGCCGTGGCGGGCCTCCTGCCGTCCGGCGCGCGGGCGGCGACGGTGGCCGGGCGCTCGGTCAGGTGGTCGACGCAGCCGGGGAGATGCTGCGGCGCGGGACACAGGCGGGAGAGATCAGGCCCAGCCGGGGAGGTGCCGTCGCGTCGGCCTTGCTGAAGTGGCCGCCAGTGTCCGCGAGTTGGCGCAACGACCCGGAAGGGAGGGCGTCGTCGCAGGCGGTGCGCCATCAGCCATCGGTCGCCATCACCTACCGTGGGGTGCCTGTGCTCCCCAGGGGCGCGCCCAGCCCGCACCGGCCCGCAGCCGAACTACCCGCTGAGTGCCCGGCATCGGCCAAAGCGCCGCGGGTCAGCTCGCCTCGGCCGCCCGCAGCTGCTCCACCGTCGGTGCCGTACCCCCCAGATGCGCAGGCAGCCACCAGGAGTCCTCGGGGTCCCTGGGGCGGCCCGGGTAGGCGCGCTGGGCGGCGTCCAGCAGTTCCTGGACGCGCTCGCGCAGCCGGCGGGTTATGGCGCCGGCGTACTGGTCGCGGGGTGCCTCGACCGCCTCGCCGACCCGGATGGTGACGGGCAGGTGGTTGCGCTTGAAGTTGCGGGGGTGGCCCTTCGTCCACAGCCGCTGGGTGCCCCACACCGCCATCGGGACCAGCGGAACGCCGGCGTCCTGGGCGAGCCTGGCCGCACCGGACTTGAAGCTCTTCAGCGTGAACGACTGGGAGATGGTGGCCTCCGGGAAGACCCCGACGACCTCACCCGAGCGCAGCGAGTCCAGCGCGTGCGCGTAGGCCGCCTCGCCCTGGTTGCGGTCCACCGGGATGTGCTTCATGCCGCGCATCAGCGGACCGGAGATCCTGTGGCGGAAGACGGACTCCTTCGCCATGAAGCGCACCAGGCGCTTCTGCGGCAGGGCCGCCAGGCCGTTGAAGACGAAGTCCAGATAGCTGATGTGATTGCTCACCAGCACGGCGCCGCCCGAGCGCGGGATGTTCTCCGACCCCTGGCAGTCGATCTTCAGGTCCCAGACCTTGAACAACGTCTTGGCGAATCCGATGACGGGACGGTAGACCAGCTCTGCCATGGGCGGGACGGACCCTTTCTGCTCTGCTCGGGAAAGGGGGCTCCCGGCGGGTAAGTTACGCAGCCGTAGGTTTACGGCGTCTCGCAGATCGTGCCCGAAGAACGGACGGGTAGCCAGCCCTGGTGCCCGGTGGCGGCGAGATTCTCGTCACGTCGGCCTACATCCCACCTCGGATTTTTGAGTACCCTTTACTCCGCCCGTACGGTGGCCCTCTTCAGAAGCAGGAACATCTCGCACCCCAGGCAGTAGCCGAACGCCGCGTTCAGGAAGGCGGCGGCGAGTGCCGCGCCGGTCGCGGCCAGCCCCAGCCACTGCGGTCCCACGGTGAACCCCACGAGACCGAGCCCCGCGAACACCAGGCCCACGGCCTGCGCGAACCGCGGCGGTTCCGGAGCCTCGAACTCCTTCGGCGGCCCGAGCCGGGGCCGTACGGCGGTGCGGAAGACCCAGCCGTACGGCGAGTGCTGCACACCCGCGGCCGCTCCGAGCGCGAACGCCAGCGTCTGCCAGCCCAGCACCCAGGCGTTCTCCAGGCTCAGTGCCACCGCCAGAACGCCCGTCGTCACGGCCGCCCCGAAGCGCGGCCCTCTCACGTCGATGTCCATGAATCCAGCATTCCGCAACGGAAACTCCCGCGGGAGGCGGGAATCTTTTCAGTCTGATGAATGCTTGGGCAGGTGATGACCGGAGTGGTGGTGTGCGTGGCGGTGCTCGTCGTGGCGAGCGCCGCCGGAGTGCTGCACAGGCGGCGGAGCGGGAGAGTACGGGTGCGCGGGCGGGACGAGGGCAAGCGGCTGGGCGCCGCCGAGCTGGGCGGCGAGCTCGGCGAGCGGGCCACACTGGTCCAGTTCTCCAGCGCCTTCTGCGCGCCCTGCCGGGCCACCCGGCGGGTCCTCGGCGAGGTCGCCGGAATGGTCCCCGGGGTGGCCCACGTCGAGATCGACGCCGAGGCCCGTCTGGACCTCGTACGTGAACTCGAGATCCTCAAGACGCCCACCGTGCTGGTGCTCGACGCCGAAGGACGCGTCGTACGGCGTGCCACCGGACAGCCCCGCAAGGCCGACGTCATCGCGGCACTGGGCGAGGCCGTGTGAGGGGGCCTCAGGAGACGGCGCGGTACCTTCCGCATCCCGGACCGTGCTTGACTGGGCACACCAACTATCGTCAGCCTGACCGTATGCCGACCGAACTCCTTCTCCACGGGCGGGTCCACGTCGACCTCGCCCGCACCGCGAGCGCCATCTGTCCGGGCTGTTGAGACCCGACTGCCCAGATCGCGACCTCCAGCAGAAGGACAACTCCATGACGGCCTCGCCCGACCTCGGCACTGTTCAGCTCGCCTCTCCCGATCTGTTGCGCTCCACCTTCCGCCGGCACGCCGCCGGTGTGGCGGTGATCACCGCGCGTGGTGCCTCCGGCCCGGTCGGGTTCACCGCCACCTCCCTCACCTCGGTCTCCGCCGAGCCCCCGCTCGTCTCCTTCGGCATCGGTACGGGCGCCTCCAGCTGGCCCGCGATAGCCGAGACGGACCACGTCGGCGTCCACATACTCGGCGAGCACCAGAGTGAGCTGGCCGCCACCTTCGCCCGCAGCGGCGCGGACCGCTTCGGCGCGCCGACGGCCTGGCGCGAGGGCCCGGAAGGCGTACCGGTGCTCGACGACGTGCTCGCCTGGCTGGTCTGCCGGATCGTCGGCCGGGTCCCGGCCGGTGATCACCGGATCGTGCTCGCCGAGGTCGTCCTGGGCGACCCCACGGGCGCGGGCCGCCCCCTCCTCTACCACCAGGGCCGCTTCAACGGCCTGCGGGATTGATCACGCCGTCGTCTCCTGCGCGCGCGTCGAGTTCCGGTTACGCTGCGTTGCGAAGGTCACAGTTCAAAGCGCTTGCTTAGCGGGCATGAACTGGGTGTACTGACGAGTAATATTTCGGTCGGAGCGCGCGGACGCCCCGACCGGGATCGGCCGCTTGAGGCGCCTATGCTGCCTGCAAGAGGCAGCCCGGAAATGACGATGCAGTAGGAGAGCCGGCGTGAGCTTGAGGATCGTTGTCACTGTGAAGTACGTGCCCGACGCCACTGGCGACCGGCACTTCGCCGATGACCTGACCGTCGACCGCGACGACGTGGACGGTCTGCTCTCCGAGCTGGACGAGTATGCGGTCGAGCAGGCCCTCCAGATCGCGGAGAACGCGGACGACGCCGAGGTCACCGTCCTGACCGTCGGCCCCGAGGACGCCAAGGACGCGCTCCGCAAGGCCCTGTCCATGGGTGCCGACAAGGCCATCCACGTCGAGGACGACGACCTGCACGGCACCGACGCCATCGGCACCTCCCTGGTCCTGGCCAAGGCGATCGAGAAGGCCGGCTTCGACCTGGTCGTCTCCGGTATGGCGTCCACCGACGGCACCATGGGTGTCGTCCCCGCGCTGGTCGCCGAGCGCCTGGGCGTCCCGCAGGTCACCCTCCTGTCCGAGGTCTCCGTCGAGGACGGCACGGTCAAGGGCCGCCGCGACGGCGACGCCGCGTCCGAGCAGCTTCAGGCGCAGCTCCCGGCCGTCATCTCCGTGACCGACCAGTCGGGCGAGGCGCGCTACCCGTCCTTCAAGGGCATCATGGCGGCCAAGAAGAAGCCGGTGGAGTCCTGGGACCTGTCCGACCTGGACATCGAGGCCGAGGAGGTCGGCCTGGACGGCGCGTTCACCAAGGTCGAGGTCGCGAACGAGCGCCCGGCGCGCACGGCCGGCACCATCGTCAAGGACGAGGGCGAGGGCGGCAAGCAGCTCGCTGAGTTCCTCGCGAGCCAGAAGTTCATCTAAGGGCTCGCCCCCGCTGACCGCCCCTCAACTTCGTTACGCAGGAGAGCAATCCCATGGCTGAAGTCCTCGTCTACGTCGACCACGTGGACGGTGCCGTCCGCAAGCCCACCCTCGAGCTGCTGACCCTGGCCCGGCGCATCGGCGAGCCCGTCGCCGTCGCGCTGGGTGCCGGCGCCGCCGACACCGCCGCCACCCTCGCCGAGCACGGCGCGGTGAAGGTCCTCACCCACGACGCCTCCGAGTACGCCGACTACCTGGTCGTGCCGAAGGTGGACGCCCTGCAGGCCGCCTACGAGGCCGTCTCCCCGGCCGCCGTGCTGGTCCCCTCCTCCGCCGAGGGCAAGGAGATCGCCGCCCGCCTGGCGCTGCGCATCGGCTCTGGCATCATCACCGACGCCGTCGACCTGGAGGCCGGCGACGAGGGCCCGGTGGCCACCCAGTCGGTGTTCGCCGCGTCCTTCACCACCAAGTCCCGCGTCATCAAGGGCACTCCGGTCATCACGGTCAAGCCGAACTCGGCCGCCGTGGAGGCCGCCCCGGCCGCGGGTGCGGTGGAGGCCCTGTCCGTCTCCTTCTCGGACCAGGCGACCGGCACGAAGGTCACCGCGCGTACGCCGCGTGAGTCGACGGGCCGTCCGGAGCTGACCGAGGCCGCGATCGTGGTCTCCGGCGGCCGTGGCGTCAACGGCGCCGAGAACTTCTCGATCATCGAGGCGCTGGCCGACTCCCTCGGCGCGGCCGTCGGTGCCTCGCGTGCCGCCGTCGACGCCGGCTGGTACCCGCACACCAACCAGGTCGGCCAGACCGGTAAGTCGGTCTCGCCGCAGCTGTACATCGCCAACGGCATCTCCGGCGCCATCCAGCACCGTGCCGGT
This sequence comes from Streptomyces sp. NPDC001093, assembly GCF_040298985.1. Classification (NCBI taxonomy): domain Bacteria; kingdom Bacillati; phylum Actinomycetota; class Actinomycetes; order Kitasatosporales; family Streptomycetaceae; genus Streptomyces; species Streptomyces sp. NPDC001093. The sequence goes on from NZ_JBEPBF010000112.1 coordinate 27,857, forward strand.
ATGCAGACCTCGAAGACGATCGTGGCCGTCAACAAGGACGCCGAGGCCCCGATCTTCGAGCTGGTCGACTTCGGTGTGGTCGGCGACCTGTTCGACGTCGTCCCGCAGCTGACCGAGGAGATCAAGACCCGCAAGGGCTGAGCCTCACCCGGCACACCCGAGGCCCCGGTGACCGACGCGGTCACCGGGGCCTCGGTGCATCCTGGTGACGATCCGCCGGGCGCCCGACCAGGCTCCGGACGGGGTGTTGACCAGCAAGAACCTCCCGGATAACTTCATTCTACGGATTGTTGATTCCGTACAGCGGAAAATTGGAGGGTGTGGGATGGGTCAGCAGGAGAAGGTGGCGACGAGCCTCGCGGGTGCCGTCAGCGAGGAGATCAGCGCCTCCCTCGCGCCGGTCGACGCGGAGCTGGAGCGCCGCTACCCCGGGGATCCCGGCACCCGGCAGCCCGTCCACACCGTCTACGTTCCCGGTGACGCCTTCGCCGCCGACACCATCCGCTCCTGGGGCGGCCAGGCCCTCGCCGCCCTCGACGAGCACGCTCCGGACGCCGCCTCCCTCGCCGCGGTCCTCGGCCTGTCCGACGAGCTCGCCGAGCCCGTCTACTCCCGCGTCCGCGCCAAGCTGGAACGCGAGCCGATCGAAGACCTGCGCGTCGACTTCGAGGACGGCTACGGCCCCCGCCCCGACGCCGAGGAGGACCGGGCGGCGGCCCGCGCGGCCCGGCTGATCGCGGACGCGTACGCGAACGGCACGGCGGCCCCGTACATGGGCATCCGCATGAAGTGCATGGAGGCGGCGGTACGCGACCGGGGCATCCGCACCCTCGACGTTTTCCTCACCGGCCTGATCGAGTCCGGAGGCCTGCCCGACGGCCTGGTCCTCACCCTGCCCAAGGTGACCTACCCCGAGCAGGTCACCGCGTTCGTGCGGCTGCTGGAGGCCTTCGAGAAGGTGCACGGCCTGGACGCCGGCCGCCTCGGCTTCGAGATCCAGATCGAGACCAGCCAGTCCATCCTCGCCACCGACGGCACCGCCACCGTCGCCCGGATGATCCAGGCCGCCGAGGGCCGCGCCACCGGGCTGCACTACGGCACCTTCGACTACAGCGCCTGCCTCGGCGTCTCCGCCGCCTACCAGGCCAGCGACCACCCGGCCGCCGACCACGCCAAGGCGGTCATGCAGGTCGCGGCCGCGGGCACCGGGGTGCGCGTCTCCGACGGCTCGACCAACGTCCTGCCCGTCGGCCCCACCGAGAAGGTCCACGACGCCTGGCGCCTGCACTACGGCCTCACCCGCCGCGCCCTGGCCCGCGCCTACTACCAGGGCTGGGACATGCACCCCGGCCACATCCCGACCCGCTACGCCGCCGTCTTCGCCTTCTACCGCGAGGGCTTCGAACAGGCCGCCGCCCGCCTCGCCCGCTACGCCAACCGGGCCGGCGGCGACGTGATGGACGAGCCCGCCACCGCCAAGGCCCTCAGCGGCTATCTGCTGCGCGGACTGGACTGCGGCGCCCTCGACATCGCCGAGGTCGCCCGCCTCACCGGCCTGACCCGCACCGACCTGGAGGGCTTCGCCGCACCCCGGCGCGGTGACCTGACGGCCTCCGCGAAGTAGAGGTCGCGGGCCGGTCACAGCCCCCCGCCGGGGGAGTACGCCGGCACCGCCGCCCCCGTACGCTGGACGCCACGCATCGGCCAGGCGGACGCGACACGGGACGGCACAGGAACGGGGCGGCGGTGTCTTCGGGGGAGCAGGGACCGGAGGAGTACGGGCACACGGACGACGGGGCCGGCCGGCTGCTGGCCGGGCGCTACCGCGTCACCGCGCGGCTCGGGCGCGGCGGCATGGGCGTGGTCTGGCGGGCCGTGGACGAGGTCCTCGGCCGCGAGATCGCGGTCAAGGAGCTGCGCACCTACACCGACACGGCCGGACCGGAACTGTCCGAACTGCGCTTGCGCATGCAGCGCGAGGCCCGGGCCGCCGCCCGGGTCCGTCACCCCGGCGTCGTCGCCGTGCACGACGTCACCGAGGTCGACGGACGCCCCCTGATCGTCATGGAACTGGTCGACGGGCCCTCCCTCGACGACGTCCTGCGCGAGCGCGGCACCCTCGACCCGTACGAGGCGGCGCGCATCGGCGCGGCGGTGACGGACGCCCTGGCCGCCGCCCATCGGGCCGGCGTCCTGCACCGCGACGTCAAACCCGGCAACATCCTCCTCGAGCGCTCCGGCCGAGTCGTCCTGACCGACTTCGGCATCGCCACGATGGACGACCCCGGCGACGGCTCGGCCACCCGTCTCACCCGCAGCGGCGAACTCGTCGGCTCCCTCGACTACCTGGCCCCCGAGCGCGCCCAGGGCGCCGCGCCGGGCCCGCCCGCCGACGTCTGGGCCGTGGGCGCCACCCTGTACGCGGCCGTCGAGGGCGCCGCGCCCTTCCGCCGTACGTCCACCTACTCGACGCTCACCGCGATCGTCTCCGAGCCGCTGCCCGAACCCCACCGGGCGGGGCCGCTCGCGCCGGTCCTGCGGCGTCTGATGGACAAGCGCCCGGACGCCCGCCCGGACGCCGAGGAGGCCGGCGAGGCGCTGCGCCGGGTGGCTCAGGCGCGGACCCCCGACGTGCCGACGGCCCTCCTGCGCCCGACGCCGCCCCGTACCCCCGAACCGACGCAACGCACCGCGCCGCCCGTGCCGCCGGGCTTCGGCCCGCCGCAGCCGGGCCCGGCCGGGCAGGCGTCCGCCCATGCCCCCGGCGCCCCCACCGGGCCCATGAGCACGGCAACCGGCTCGCCCCGCCGCAGGAGCCGCGCACTCCTCGCCGCCGAAGCCGTCGCCGTCGTCCTCGGCGCGGCCGGGGCCACCGTCGCCCTGGTGCACGACCAGGGAGCGCCGAAGAGCGCACCGGCCGCTTCCCGTTCCGGGGTCGCGGCCACCAAACGGGCCGGCACCGGGTGGTCCACCCAGCCGAAGAAGTCGCATGGGCGCGGCAGCGAGAGCAGGTCCTCCAACGGCCCCGTCCCGACCGGGAGTTCGGGAACAGCCTCAGGGCCGGCGGCCGCCTGCCGGGCCGTCGGCGGCGGCAAGTACGACTGCCGGGTCTGGCACACCGCCACGTCCTACACGGCCTCCGGCACCCCGGCCGGGACCCTGAACGCGGGCACCGACTACTTCTACTGCCAGGCGAATCCGGGCCGCCGGGACACCTACGGCCGGTGGACGAACGTGTGGTGGGCGAAGACCGACGACGACAGCGGCAACACCGGCGTCTACGTCAGCGACGTCTACCTCAAGGGCGGGAACAACGACGAACCGGTGCCCGGGCTCCCGGTCTGCTGACCGTCGGCGTACGGCTCGAAACCCGACTCCGTCACCCACTTCTGCTCGGCGAACAGCCGAGTGCCGCGCGCGCACAGCCCCGGGTCGCGGCGGGCCCGCGCGCAGAACTCCTCCGGCGTGACGCCGAACAGCGCGCGTAACGCAGCGGACCCCGCGAGGAGTTCGGTGAGCAGGATCCGCTGGTCGCCGGGATGGCGGCGCGGCGCACCGGTGCCGTTGCGCAGCACGCCGTGCCGGTTGACGTAGGCGTACGCCCCGGTGAGCGCGCAACCGTCCGGCAGCTCGATCCGCACCTGAGGCGCGGGCAGCCAGGCCCGCCGGAAGTGGGGCTCGCTGGCGTCGATCACCTCCAGCTGGCGCCGGTCCAGCCAGATGACGAACAACTCCCTCGACTCCCGCGGTGACTTGACCGGAGACGCCGAGACATAGCCCAGGCGGCTGACGTGCGCCGAGACGCCCACGCCGAGCCCGGACACCCGCGACCGCACCATCGGCACGGGCGAGCCGATCCCGGACTCGGCCATCTTGTACCGCAGTTGGCCCGGACACGCGTTGGAGCCGACGGCGAGCACCGGCACCCGGTCGTCGTACACCAGGCGCTCCAGCGGCAACATGCGGTCGCCGTGCAGCAGTCCGGAGTCGGTGGGCCAGGCGCCGGGATAGGTCAGCGGATGGTCGCGGGGAGCGTCGGCGAGGCCGAGCTCCGCCAGGGTGCGGCCGGTCACGGGCGGCTCAGTCGGCCGGCGGCAGCTCGCCCGAGCCGCGCGTGATCAGCCGGGTGGGCAGCTCGATGCGCTCCGGTGCGACGAGCCCGCCGTCCAGTTGACGGAACAGCCGCTCGGCGGCGGTACGGCCCAGGGCTGCCGAGTCCTGGGCGACGACCGTGACGCCCGGCTGGAGCAGATCGGCCAGCTCGATGTCGTCGAAGCCGACGAGGGCGACCGGGCGGGGCTGCTCGGCCAGGACCCGGATCACGGTGACCGTCACCCGGTTGTTGCCCGCGAAGATCGCGGTGACGGGCTCGGGACCGGAGAGCATCTCCTCCGCCGCTCGGCGCACCCGCTCCGGGTTCGTCTGCCCGAGGGACATCCAGGCGTCCTCGACCGGTATCCCCGCGTCCTCCATGGCCGCCCGGTATCCGCGCAGCCGCTCGGCCGCGGTGTGGATGCGCGGCATGTCGCCGATGAAGCCGATCCGGCGGTGGCCGTGCGCGATGAGATGGGCGACGCCGTCCCGGGCGCCGCCGTAGTTGTCGGAGAGGACCACGTCGGCGTCGATGCGCCCGGCCGGACGGTCCACGAACACGGTCGCCACACCCGCCCTGATCTCCGGTTCGAGATAGCGGTGGTCGTCCCCGGCCGGGATGATCACCAGACCGTCCACCCGCCGTGCGCACAGGGCCAGCGCCAGCTCCTGCTCGCGCTCCGGGTCCTCGGCGCTGGAACCGTTGATCAGCAGGGCGCCGTGGGCGCGGGCCACCTCCTCGACGGCGCGGCTGAGCGGGCCGTAGAAGGGGTCGGCGAGGTCCTCCAGAACCAGCCCGATGCTCGCCGTACGGCCCTTGCGCAGCACCCGGGCGCTGTCGTTGCGGCGGAAGCCCAGCGCGTCGATCGCCTCCTGCACCCGGCGTTCGGTGTCCGGGGTGACACCGGGCTCGCCGTTGACCACCCGGGAGACCGTCTTCAGGCCGACCCCGGCCCGCGCCGCCACGTCCTTCATGGTCGGGCGGTTGCCGTAACGGGTGCCGGAAAGGCTGTCTGTGCGGCGGGTGGTCTCGGGCACGATGCGGCGTCCTGTCCTGTCGTCCGGCTCGGCCACGGAGCCGGTGCGTAGGGGGTGGTGCGAAGGTGCGCACACGGTGGTGCACCCCGGTGATGCGCCGATCCGTGGTTCGTATGAGGATGTGGCGTCGAGCATAGAGCCTGGACAACGTTGTCAGATGCGCGAGACACTGTCCACCGTCGTCTGTCGGCCTGCGCCCCACCGTGTGACCGGCCCGCGTCTCTTTGATTCTCAAGCTTCAACGGGGAGATCTGACTCTGATGCACACCGACCTCGTGGCGGCCCTGGACATCGGCGGTACCAAGATCGCCGGCGCGCTGGTGGACGGCGACGGACGGATCCTGGCACGGGCCCAGCGCGGCACGCCCGCGCAGCAGGACGGCGACACGGTCATGCGGGCCGTCGCGGAGGTGCTCGACGACCTCGCCGGATCGCCGCTGTGGGAACGCGCAGGCGCCATCGGCATCGGCAGCGCCGGCCCCGTGGACGCCTCGGCGGGCACGGTCAGTCCGGTGAACGTCCCGGGCTGGCGGGACTTCCCGCTGGTCGAGCGGGTGCGCGCGGCCACCGGCGGGCTCCCGGTCGAGCTGATCGGCGACGGCGTCGCGATCACGGCGGCCGAGCACTGGCAGGGGGCCGCGCGGGGCCACGACAACGCGCTGTGCATGGTCGTGTCGACCGGCGTCGGGGGCGGCCTGGTCCTGAATGGCCGGCTGCACCCCGGGCCGACCGGCAACGCCGGTCACATCGGTCACATCAGCGTCGACCTCGACGGCGACCCGTGCCCGTGCGGCTCGCGCGGCTGTGTGGAGCGGATCGCGAGCGGGCCGAACATCGCCCGCCGCGCCCTGGACCAGGGCTGGCGTCCCGGTCCCGACGGCGACACCTCCGCCGCCGCCGTGGCCGCCGCCGCCCGCGAGGGCGACTCGGTCGCCGTGGCCTCCTTCGAGCGCGCGGCACAGGCCCTGGCCGCCGGTATCGCGGCCACCGCCACCCTGGTCGAGATCGACATCGCCGTGATCGGCGGCGGCGTCGGCAACGCGGGGGACATCCTCTTCACCCCCCTGCGCAAGGCACTCACCGACTACGCCACCCTGTCCTTCGTCCAGCGCCTGAGGGTCGTGCCCGCGCAGATGGGTACGGACGCGGGACTGGTCGGCGCGGCGGCCGCCGCGCTGGCCCC